>CAIOHI010000145.1 GCA_903858075.1 uncultured Actinomycetes bacterium | reverse complement strand
TTCCCTCTTGTACGAGGTCGGCAAGTTGCAGGTCTTTGCCGTCGTAACGACGTGCGATAGAAACAACTAAGCGCAAGTTGGCTTGCACCATGTGCGTTTTTGCAGCTTGACCTTCTTGAGCAGCGCGGCGCAGTGTGCGCTTCTCGCTTGCATCGATGGGTTCGTCGCCAGTGAGGCGCTCAACAGCAACGAGACCATCTTTGATGAGTTTGCCTAAACGACGTTCATCGTCGGACGTGAGCAACGTGTGCTGACCAATTTCATTGAGGTACAAACGCATTGCGTCGGAGCCACGTTCGGTTACTGCCACGCCAACAGCCTAGATTCATTCTGTGACATGATTTACCGCCCGCTCACTGACCCACTCCAACAGAAATGCAGCGGCATTTTCACTTGCGTGTCGGTCTTCAAGAAGTTCAAGTTGCAGTCGTGCATCGCGGTCAGACAACAACATTTCTGGGTCGGTTACTCCGCGGTGACCAGCGAGTTCCCTACGCACTGCTGCTGAGAGCAGGTTCATTGCCTCTCTGCGCCCATCGGCCTCAATATCGGCTACTGCAGCCCGCTCTAAGACCTCACGGGCCTCAGGGTCGGCCAATTCGAGTGCACTTTCAAGGTTGCCATTGCTCTCGGCTAAGGCGAGAAAGGCCCGACGCATGGTTTCAGTGGGGAAAAGACCCTCGACAAGCCACGGGGCAATGGTGTCCCACTCGTGCAAGAGGGTGGCCACGGCAACGAACTCGGCGTTTTCACGTGCCGAGCGTTGCTGGTCGACGGGGGTAAATGAAACATTGCGAGTACGAGTTTCAACGCGCTTCACCACATCGGCGACGGGGAGACCGGTGTGGCTTGCCACCTGACCAGCGTAAATTTTGCGCACGTTGATGTCGGGATGTTCGTTAATAACCCCAACAGCTTTCTCTGCAGTTTTTGCTCTGTCTTCAGGCGTGCGAATGGAACTTGCATCGAGCACGCGCTGCAAACGGAAACCTAAAAATGGCTGAGCGTTGTCGATGGCTTCGCGCAATGCAGTGGGGTCTGTTAACGAGAGTTCACCTGGGTCTTTTCCTGCAGGGAAATGTGCAACACTCACGCTGACCGAGTACTTCGACTCCCATTCGTAAAAACGCTCGGCGGCACCTTGACCCGCAGCGTCGGCGTCGAATGCCAGCACTACGCGATTCGCGAAGCGTTTCAAAATACGCACGTGCTCTTCGGTGAGCGCTGTTCCACATGTTGCAACCGCGCGAGCAATGCCAGCGCGATGAAAACCAATGACGTCGGTATAGCCCTCGCAAATGACAACTTGATCACTTGCCACGATGTCGGACTTTGCCCAATTCAACCCATACAAGGTGCGCGACTTGGAATAGATGGGGGTTTCAGGTGAGTTCTTGTATTTCGCAGGGTCGGTGCTGCCCGGCATAATGCGCCCGCCGAATGCAAGCACGTCTCCGGTGTCGGAAAAAATAGGAAACAAAATGCGGGCGCGAAAAGCGTCTTGCAATTTCCCCCGCTTATTGGTGAATGCAAGGCCTGTTTCTCGCAGGTCTTCTACCGAGGCCTGCTTGCCTTGCGACAAGCCCACGCTGAGCGCATCCCAGTCGTCTGGCGCCCAGCCAATACGGAATTGTCGGGCAATGTCGCCAGCCAACCCACGCGAGCGTAGGTAGTCGCGAGCTTCTCGCGCATCGGGGCTATTCAATAAACGCTCGTGATACCACGTTGCCGCGTTGTCCATAACTGCAACAAGCTTCTTACGCCGCTGACGATCTTTCGACTCTGTGCCCGAGGTGTAGTTGAGTTGCATGCCTACTTTGGCTGCAAGAGCTTCTACCGAACCAACAAAATCGACATGCTCCATGTCTTGTACAAATTTGAAAACATCACCTGAAGCACCGCAACCAAAGCAGCGATAACGGCCCGTCTCTTCACGCACATTGAATGAACCAGACTTCTCTGCATGGAAAGGGCACAACCCCACCCAGTTACGACCCACACGGCGCAATGCAACTGAGGCTTGCACGATGTCGACAATGGACACGCGTTGACGCAGCGCCTCAATGTCGTCGTCGGAGATTGCCATAAGCGAGAGGCTACTGCCTAGCCTTCGCCTGAATCTCCTTGAGTCTTTCGCAGCGACCACAACACCGATGCCGCGAGCACTCCACCAATGACCGCGAGAGACACATAAGTGGGAATATGGAACCACAGAGACAGCGCCATTTTGACGCCCACAAAAATGAGAATTGTCGCAATGCCTTGCTCGAGGTATTCAAAACGATGACGGATATCAGCAAGAACAAAGTACAGCGCGCGTAAACCTAAAATTGCGAATGCGTTTGATGAAAAGGCGATGAATTGTTCATGGCTAATTGCCAACACGGCCGGAACTGAGTCGACCGCAAAAATGACATCAGTTAATTCAATAAGAACGAGAACGGCGAGTAACGGGGTCGCCAAGCGGCGGCCATTGCGTTTGGTAACTAGTTTTTGGCCATCAAGATCTTCAGTGCTTGGAACGAAGCGATGAAAAAGCGCCATCGGTTTGCTTTTCGACGGGTCGAAATCTTCATCACCCCTGAAAAGTTGTGCTCCGGCGTAGACCAAGAAAGCACCAAAAATAATCAAGGTGAAGTCGAATTTTTGAATGACTGCTACCCCGGCAAAAATAAAGGCGAAGCGCATTGCAAGTGCTCCAAATATTCCCCAGAACAAGACACGATGCTGGAACTGTTCAGGCACCCGGTAGTGCGTCAATATGACCGACCATACGAATACGTTGTCGATGCTCAGGCTCTTCTCAATGAGATATGCGCTCAGGAATTCACCAGATGAACTTGCCCCAAAAGCGGCAAAAACATACAGAGAGAAAAGCAGCCCAATGCTGATCCACACTGCCGACTCGACTGCAGCACGACGCGTAGACATGACCGAGGCCTTGCGGTGAACCACAAGGAGGTCGATGAGCAACAGTGATGCAACGACAGCGGCTAAGAAGAACCAGGTGCCAGCACCCACGTTGAGGTCAACGAATTGTGTTGACCCTGACGTAGATGCAAAAACGAATGGAACAGTGATATCTACTTGGTTTCGCTATGTTTTGCGCCCAATACCGATTGTGCTGCAGACAAGCGCGCAATAGGTACACGGAACGGAGAGCAGCTGACGTAGTTCAAGCCAGCTTTGTAGAACAGTTCAATGGACTCTGGGTCGCCACCGTGCTCACCACATACGCCAATTTTGAGATCACGCTTTACCTTGCGACCACGTTGAGTAGCAAGGAACACCAATTCACCAACGCCGGTTTGGTCGATGGTTTCAAAAGGGTTGCGCTTCAAGAGACCAGCTTCAAGATACGCAGGCATCATGCGGCTTTCAATGTCGTCACGGCTGAAACCAAAGACCAACTGTGTGAGGTCGTTGGTACCAAAGCTGAAGAAATCGGCTTCTTCTGCAAGTTCATCGGCACGCAGTGCGGCACGAGGGGTCTCAATCATTGTTCCGATGGTGACCTTCGGGCGCGACACTTTTTTGCCTTTGTTCATTGGCGCAGGACGTGTGGCATTTTCACGCAACACTTCTTCGACCCATGAACGAGCAAGAGCAAGTTCTTCACGTGTAACGGTGAGAGGAATCATTACTTCTGCAATGGGCTTGAAACCTTCGCCCGATACTTGGTCGGCAGCTTCCATTAGTGCTCGCACTTGCATGGCATAAAGACCTGGCTTAATAACGCCGAGTCGCACACCACGGGTACCAATCATTGGGTTGAATTCAGCCCAGCTTTCGGCTGCTTCCAACAACTTCTCTTCTTCGTGGGTTAAACCAACCGAAGCCTTTTTTACTTCAAGGTCGAGCACGCGTGGCAAGAACTCGTGAAGTGGCGGGTCGAGCAAGCGAACGGTGACGGGAAGGCCCGACATCTCGCGGAAGATGGCAGCAAAGTCTTCTTTTTGCACTTTGCGAAGTTCTTCAAGAGCTGCAGTTTCTTCTTCAGGCGTATCGGCCAAGATCATGCGGCGCACAACAGGCAAACGGTCGGGAGCAAGGAACATGTGCTCGGTACGGCACAAGCCAATACCTTCTGCCCCAAGTTCGCGAGCATTTTTTGCATCTTCACCGGTGTCGGCGTTGGCACGCACGGCAAGTTTGCCCTTACGAATTTCGTCGGACCACTTCAAAATAGTTTCAAATTCTTTTGGTGGCTTTGAGGCTTCGAGCTTCAACTCGCCAACAACTACTTCGCCCGATGCGCCATCGAGTGAAATAACGTCGCCCTCTTTCACAACAATGCTGCCAACCGAGAACTGCTTGCCTTCAATGCGCACGGCTTCGGCGCCCACGATGGCAGGTGTACCCCATCCGCGAGCCACCACTGCGGCATGGCTGACGAGCCCGCCGCGTGCAGTGAGAATGCCTTGCGACACCATCATGCCGTGAACATCTTCAGGGCTTGTTTCGTTGCGCACCAAGATGACTGCTTCGCCACGATCGGCTGCATCGGCTGCATCGTCGGCGGTGAAATAGACCTTGCCTACTGCAGCACCAGGTGATGCAGCGAGACCCTTTGTGAGCACAATTCCTTTGTTAGCGAACTGCGGGTGCAACACCTGATCGAGGTGGTCGGCAGTAACGCGCATGATGGCTTCTTTGCGCGAAATTTTCCAAGCACCTTTACCTTTGCCGGTGCCCTTGGTCATGTCGACAGCCATCTTGAGTGCAGCTGCACCTGTGCGCTTGCCAACACGTGTTTGCAACATCCACAACTTGCCCTGATCAATGGTGAACTCTGTGTCACACATATCTTTGTAGTGCTTCTCAAGGCGCAAGAAAATGGCCATGAGTTCGCTATGAATAACGGGGAATTTTCTCTTTAGCGCGTCGAGGTCTTCTGTGTTGCGAATACCAGCAACAACATCTTCACCCTGGGCATTTACTAAGAAGTCGCCATATGGCTTGTTGTCGCCTGTTGCCGCATTCCGCGTAAAACCAACACCAGTTCCTGAGTTGCTATCGCGGTTGCCGAACACCATGGCCTGAACATTGACGGCAGTACCAAGATCGTGGCTTATTTTCTCACGTACACGGTAGGCAATGGCACGTGATCCATTCCAGGAACGGAACACTGCTTCAATTGCTCCACGCAACTGCTTGACAGGGTCTTGAGGAAATGGCTTACCCGTGTGGGTCTGCACAATTTTCTTATACGAGTCGCAAATGGCCTTGAGTGCAGCAGCAGGAATTTCAGCGTCTGAAGAAACTCCAGCGGCTAAACGAGCCTGGGTGAGTTCGTGTTCAAACTCTTCACCGCCAAGACCAAGCACAATGCGGCCGTACATGCTGATGAAACGACGATACGAGTCGTAAGCAAAACGCTCATCGCTTGCCTTGGCGAGACCAACAACTGTTTTGTCATTCAAACCCAAGTTGAGAACGGTGTCCATCATGCCTGGCATAGAGAACTTTGCACCAGAGCGCACCGACACCAAAAGTGGGTCGGCAACATTGCCAAGTTTGCGTCCCATTTTTTTCTCGAGCGCAGAAACTTGCTTTGCAATTTCGAGGTCGAGGCCTTTTGGCCATCCACCCTTCATGTACTCACGGCACGCATCGGTGGTCACGGTAAAACCATGAGGCACCGGGAGGTTCAAGACGCTCATCATCTCGGCGAGGTTGGCACCCTTTCCACCGAGAAGATCTTTCATGTCTCGTGGAGAACGGCGATGTTTGTGGTCGAAGGCATATACAAGTGGCACGGTAAAAGTCTAGAGGCGTAATGCCCTTAGGCTTCAAGCGAATGTTGAAAGAACGCGGCACCCACTTCAGAAGTTTCACGCTTCTCGGTTTCCGCGTGGAAATTCGCCCCGGATTCATTGTCTTTCTCGGTCTCGTTGTCTTTGTTTATGGTGGTTCGCTTGGGCTGTGGGTTGCGGGAACACTCGCTGTTTTCACCCTCATTCACGAACTGGGCCATGCGCTCGCCGCCCGCGCCACCGGAGCACATGCCGAAATTTCACTCGACTTTCTTGCTGGCTATGCCTCATATTTACCGAGTCGCCCGCTTGCCCGATGGGAACGAGCAGGTATCGCAGCAGCTGGGTCATTCGCTCAAGGAACCGTTGCAACTATTGCCATGTTTTTGCTAGGAGCGAACCCCTTGTCACGCAGCGATATTTTGCGCAACGACGCAACGCTCAGCATTTGGTGGGCGGGCATTGTTTTGGCTGTGGTGAATCTCATACCAGTCATTCCTCTCGATGGAGGCGCCATTGTGTCTGCAGCCCTCGAGAAAATAGCGCCACGTCGTGGGGCAAGTTTCATGATGTGGTTCAGCGTTGCACTTACCTCTGCTGGGCTTGTTGCCGCGGTGACCTACGAAGCTGCGCGAAGTTTTCTCCCGCTCACAGCAATTCTTCTTATTATGCAACTCCAACTATTTGGGTCACGTCAACGCAGGGGCGCCACTACTTCTGGTCTCTCGCAAACCGATTACATCATTTTGGTGATGTCTGGGTTGCAACGTGTAGGGAACTATGACGAGGCTGCAAAAATTGGAGCCGAGGCATTTCGCCAGCAGCCCAACGCACTCATCGCAGCAAAAATTTCACAGTCGTTAAGTTCGCTGGGCGATCATGATGGTGCACAAGCATGGATGCGTGCAGCCGAACAAGCATCGCTGTCGCGAAATTAATTACTTCTCGCTTTTCGCTTCTGGTTCGCGCGATAGACCCAGAATTTTCTCACCGATGATATTGCGCTGAATTTCGTCGGTCCCACCCGCAATAGATTGCGCCGGCGTAGAGATGAGCACCTCTGCAATGACCGCATCGAGCGGGCTGTCGCCGTCTTTTAACACACCTTGTGTTCCGGATATCAGTGTGTGCACCTTGTTTGACATGCGCGCTACTTCCGAAGCGGCAAGTTTGCCGAGAGAACCTTCTGGGCCTGCAGCACGACCAAGGGCACGCGCTGCTTGCGCGCGCGAGGAGGTCCACTCACTTGCCTTACTAAAGGAGTACAGACGCGTAATGGCCTGACGCACTACGAGGTCATTTGCGACTCCGAAATCACGTGCTCGCTCAATTGCCAAGTCTGGCCGACCGGCACGCTGCGGATACCACACATAGGTTTTGAAGTGGCGTTCAGCTTCCTCTTTTGCCTCACGCAATGTGCGGCCGAGTGAACTTTCATCACTATGAAAGTTGGGACGTCGCAATGTGCTGAAGGTTCGTTCATAAGCAAGGGTTGTACGCGCGATGCGCCAACCGTCTTCGGTGTCACCCACTAAGTTCTCGGTGGGAACACGCGCATCGGTAAGGAATACTTCATTAAACGAACTGTGATAATTCATTTGATGAATAGGGCGCACTTCAACACCTTGTTGATGCATGGGTAGAACAAAAAAGGAAATACCATGATGTTTCGGACGATCCCAGTTTGTACGCACCAGCAACATGCCAAGGTCCGCATATTGCGCACTGGTGTTCCATACTTTTTGGCCATTCACCACCCATTCGTCGCCATCACGTACCGCACTAGCTGACAAACCAGCTAGGTCTGAACCCGCGCCTGGTTCGCTAAACAACTGACACCACTTCACTTCGCCAACGAGAGTTGGCCGTAAAAACTTTTCCTTCACCTCATCGGAACCATGCACCAAAATTGTTGGCGCTGCAAGGTTCATTCCCCCACCGATGGGCGGCCCCACCACTCCTTTATCGCGAATGACGCCAGCTACGACCTGATCTGCCCACACAGGCAACCCTTTTCCGAACCAACGCTCCGGCCACGAGGGCACCGCCCAGCCTGACGCCACCAATAGATCTCTCCAGGCGACGATGCCAATTTCCTCATCCCAGTGGGCGTCTACCCATGCACTGAATTCTTCACGAATGCTGTCTTGATTAATTCCGCTCACTTTATTTCCTTTGCGTTCTGAGGGTCTTTCAACTTGCACGTAGTAATCCAAATGTTGTTGAGGTATTCCAACGCTTCATCTTCATCAAAATGAGATTGTCCTATGTACAGCCAGCGCGAAAAAGTTGCAGTCATAGAAACAAGCAGCGCCGCAGCTAGATCTGTATTGACATCGGGGTCCGCCCAGCCCAATTCCTGCCATTGCTTAATTTTCTTCGCAACGCGATCGATATGTTTTTTACGCGATGCAAGCCGTGCATCACGCACACTGTTGTCAAATGATGCAACACCATCGACAAGGACATACAAGTCATAGTTTCTCTTGACCACGGTCAGATAAATTTGATTTGAAATAGACAAGTTTTCGATTGGGCTGCTCTTGCGTAGCGCATCTAATTTCACAACTTCTTCGGCGATGCTGCGATCAATGACGCCGGCAAGATGGCGAAATAAGTCGTGTTTTGAACTGAAATATGTATAAAAACTGCCGCGAGCTAATCCGGCTTCACGCACCACATGTTCAACGGTTGCATCTTGATAGCCGTACCGGGCAAACACAATACGAGCGGCTTGCATGATGCGTTCACGCGTACGCTGAGCTTTTCCTTCGCCTTGAATAGCACCTGTTTGACTTCTACGTTGAACGGAGATGCCACTTGGTATTTTTCCACCACGGACTGCTACAACTTCAGGAGTCATTTGTTTGACCATTTTTTATTTCTCCATTTCAACACCGGCACGAACCAAAATATTTGCCATTTTCTGCATGGACTCCATATACAAATCAACAGTGCGTTGACGAGGCTCGGGCACAAGATGCGTTACCCCTACTTCTCGGTACTTGTCTATTTCGTACATGATGAGATCTTCTTCATCGAGTAATGCATCCCAGCGCGTTCGCATTGAAATGGCAAACGTCTCTTCCGGGCGCCCAGCGCGTAATTTTTGCACTCGTTTTTCTGTTTGCTCAGGCGACAAAAATGCGCCGTGCCAACCATCACCCACGGCTATTGCACGTCGCAAGGCAACATCGGCATGGCCCCCAATCCATAGCGGAACATGCCGCACTGGCTGCGGCAACGTGCGCATTGAAGCCAGTGTTGAGTGATGCACGGGGTACGTCTCGGTGATGTGGTCATTTGTCCAAAAGTTCCGCAACATGCTGATCGCTTCATCGGTACGGGCACCTCGTTCGTGAAACGGAATACCTAACGCATCGAACTCTGCTTCTAACCAACCTGCAGCCACGCCCAAGATGACACGCCCACCACTGAATTGATCGATGGTGGCAACAGATTTCGCAACGTTGAGCGGATGACGCATTGGAAGCACCAATACGGTGGTGCCTATTCCTACGCGCTTCGTATGAGCAGCAATCCACGACATTGTTGTTAACGGTTCAAAGACATAGGCAGAGGGTGGATAGTCGGACCCGGTGGGGACAGCCAAATGGTCGCTCACCCACACGTCGGCAAAACCCAACTCTTCTGCAAGCACCGCTGTACGGCGTAGGGCGTCGCCCGATGCAGCTGGCCCTGCTTGAGGTAAGTGAACTCCTGCGGTCATTGCCATATCGGCACCTTACCCCATTTTCGACATTGGTGTCGAAATATGTTTAGAATGAGTCCATGAGGGAATACCACATCGAGATCGCTACTGACGAAGGTCAAATGGGCACATATATCGCCCACCCAGAAGACGGCACGTCTTTGCCTGTTGTTCTGTTTCTTATGGATGCACCGGGCAAACGAGAGCTGCTGCACTCCATGGCGCGCACTATTGCCAGCCATGGCTACTACGTGATGTTGCCCAACTTGTACTACCGCAGTACTCCGGCATTTGAACTCGATTTTGCAAGCAAAGAATCATTTGAGCAAATGCGCGAACTCATGATGGCAATGAGTAACAAAATGGTGTCACGTGACGCAAAAAGCCTCTTGGCCTACGCCAAGGAACAATCTGCAGCAGACGAAAACACGGTCGGCGTTGTTGGCTACTGCATGAGTGGACCATTTGCTATTTACGTAGCAGCGGAACTTCCAAAGGTCGTCAAAGCCGCCGCTTCGTTTTACGGAGTACGTCTTCATGTCGACAAAGCAGATTCTCCTCATTTACGACTCAATGAAATTTTGGCAGAAATGTACGTAGCTTGCGCTGAGCATGATGACTACGTGCCCATGTCTATGGTCGATCAGTTTGAAGCCGATATGCAAGAGGCAAATGTGCGTGGCAACTTAGAGCGCTACTGGGGCAATCATCACGGTTTTGCATTCAACGATCGCCCTGCATACAACGAGAAAGCCGACAAACGACATTGGATGCGACTCCTCGATCTTTTCCAGCGCAATCTTCACTAACAAAGGAAACCTATGACATACATGATCGTGCTCGCTGGAACAGCAGAATTTAAGACACCAGAAGGGCGCGATGCCTGTCTCTCAACGAGTGCTCCGCTCCAGTTGCCTGCGCGCAACGAAGAGCCCGGTTGTTTGGCTTATTACTTCGCTCCCGACCCAGTAGTGAACACGCGCATGGTCGTGTGGGAGCTATGGCAAAATGAAGCTTCGCTTGCCGCACACTTCAAACATCCCAATTATCACGATATGAGTGCACATTTTTCGAAACACGGTTTCTTGAAGGGTGACTTTAAGAAATACCGCGTCGACCACTCAGAACCCGTGTACGACGAAACTTTTACTGCTCGCGCCGACTTTTTCACCCTCAAACCATAAGGAAGATAGTGACCGAACCATTTGTATTCATTGAAGGAATTTCACAGCACGTTGCAACGGTGAGGCTGAAAAGGCCGCCGAACAATTTCTTTTCTTTCGACATGATCTCTTCCTTAGCTGACGCACTCGAAGAGCTCGACAAACAAGACGATTGTCGATGCATCGTTTTGGCCGCAGAAGGAAAGAACTTCTGCGCAGGTGCCGACTTTTCGGGAAACGCTTCCCCCTATTCAACAACCGATTTGTACAATGCTGCCGCACGCCTCTTTCGCACCAACAAACCTTTTGTCGCAGCAGTGATAGGTGCAGCAATTGGCGGTGGCCTCGGACTTGCACTTTCAGCCGACTTTCGTATTGCTTCTGCCGATTCAAAATTTAGCGCAAACTTTGCACAACTCGGATTCCACCATGGCTTCGGTCTGACCGTTACTCTCCCGCGATTAGTGGGCGAGCAAAAAACAGCTGAGCTCCTCTTCACTGGGCGGCGCATCAACGGAACCGAAGCACATGCGATTGGGCTGGTAGATCAACTTGTTCCTAACGACGAAATTGAATCTGCGGCTTTCGCCCTCGCTGCCGAGATTGCATCATCAGCCCCACTAGCAGTCGAGTCCATTCGCGCAACTCTGCGCAAGGGAATTGCCGATCAAGTCGCTCAGGCAACCCAACATGAGATGGCTGAACAAACACGGTTAAAAACTACGGCAGATTTCACCGAAGGAACCAAAGCAGTCGCAGAGCGACGCCCAGCAAATTTCCAAAAGAAATAAAGTGTCAAGTGCACAATCGCCAGTAGGCGGACTCATCCTTGGCGCCGATGCGCTTAGCCCTACTGAAGTAATGACGCATGTTCTACGTTTAGAAGAACTCGGTTATCCATCGGTTTGGATTACCGATGTTTATGGTCGTGAAATTTATGTGTTGGCAAGTCATATTCTCGCCAAGACAACTCGTATCTCTGTTGCAAGTGGCATTGCACACATCTACGGCCGCGACGCTATTGCGAGCATTCAAGCTGCTCGCACACTTGCAGAATTATCTGGCGGGCGTTTCATTCAAGGACTCGGCGTATCTCACCCCATTGCCGCACAAATGCGTGGCTTGGAATGGGAAAACCCTGTAGAGAAAATGACTGCATATCTCACCACGATGCGCGGCAAGACTCCCCTGCACACACCAAAGAACCCGCCACCATCGCCTATCTATATCGCCGCTCACGGCCCAAAGATGATGCAGGTTGCTGCCGAATATGCCGATGGCGCAAACACTTACATGCAACCCCCAGAACACACTGCAGCATCACGAGCAACGCTAGGAGCACACAAGGTGTTGAACGTTGTGCTCCCCTGTTGCCTCACCACCGACCCCGATCTTGCGCGTGCAGCAGGTCGCAAGGCATTACACATTTACCTGCCGCTTCCCGCCTACCAACGCCAATGGGTAAAATTTGGTTTCACTGAAGATGACTGGGCAGGAAAAGGCAGTGACCGATTAGTCGACAGGTTTATTCCATGGGGAACACGTGAGCAAATTCTTTCCCGCATGAATGAGCACATTGATGCGGGCGCAAATGCAATTACCATGACCGCGCTCAACCCTGACCCTGCGAGCAAAGAGACGCCTTGGAATCTCATTGAGGCATTCGGGCAAAACTAAGCGGGTTGAAGTGCCTCGCCGTACTCGCTGGCGTTGCGCGACATGCGAGCAATGGCAACAGCACCAGCGGCCGAGGTAACAACGCCGCTGTCGGCACCATCGACCACAATACGGTCACCTACTTGTACACCTGCTGCAACTTCCACGCGTCGCAATACATGAGGAGAAACAGCAGCACGCGAATCCATGCGTTCAACCAGTTCTTGACCCGGGTAGCAACCTTTGGTGAAACTCACGGCAACGCCAAGCAACCCCGACTCACCTGGCACACAACCTGGTTCAATGTCGATGCCTAGCACTGGCCAACCAGCCTGAACACGAAGAGCATGGAAACTTGACTCGCTCATTGCGCTTGCCACATCGGTGGGAATATCTGCAACAGCTGGGCCAACAAGATCAACAGCATGCGACGTAGGCCACCAGGCTGGAACAACTGCACCTTCAGAAGGAATGCGGCCCAGCGACTTAGCCACTTCTGCTGCACCTTCTCCACGCAGCGCAATACATTGCCACTGCACCACTTCGATAGTGGCTTGAACGCGAATCATAAATTTCTTCAGCCGCAACAACGCACTTTCAGCAGTGCCTGGCTCCATGTCGAGCACAAATATGGTGTCTTCCAAACGCGTAATACGCACCACAGCATCTAATTTGCCAGTGGGCTGCAAGAGCAAGCTGTGCTGCGCGGAACCCACAGGCATTCCTTGAATGCTCTGACTTAACTGTGAGTGCAAATACTTCTCTGCATCAACGCCTTGCACAAGCAAAAAATCTCGTTCTAACCTCAGCCACTGCACACTCATACCGAAGTTCCTCGCTGTTGTCGAGCCAATGTCATTCGCCGGGCTGCGGGAATTGCGGCAAGTAGCGCTGCAGCCTTGTTGTGACATTCTAAATCTTCATCTTCAGGAACGCTGTCGGCAACAATGCCGGCACCTGCCTGCAAACTTGCAATCCACACTTTCTCACCAGTGGCATTTGTTACTGGCCGAATAAACATGGTGCGAATGGCAATTGCAGCATCAAGATTGCCGCTGAAGTCGACATACCCCACCACACCTGCATATGGACCGCGCTTCACAGGCTCTAACTCGTCAATAATTTCCATTGCCCGTACTTTTGGCGCACCACTCACAGTGCCGGCAGGCATGGTGGCACGAATGACATCAATTGGCCCCAGACCTTTTTTCAATTCACCTGTGACCTGTGAGGTGAGATGCATAACGTGGCTGTATCGCTCGAGGGTCATGAGTTCTTCCACCACCACCGTGCCAAATTCGGCCACGCGACCGACATCATTACGAGCAAGGTCTACCAACATGATGTGTTCAGCAACTTCTTTCGGGTTTTCACGCAGCTCGCCTGCAAGTCGGCGGTCGTGTTCATCGTCGCGGCCACGCTTGCGTGTGCCCGCAATGGGCCGGCTCACCACTTTGCCATTCATGAGTTGCACCATTGGTTCTGGCGAACTTCCTACGATGCAGAGTTCTGGTTCACGCAAAAAGTACATGTACGGGCTGGGGTTCACTTGCCGCAATACGCGATACACGTCGTATGGGTCGGCACCTAGTTCAAGATCAAATCGTTGCGACAACACCACTTGAAAAATGTCACCGGAGCGAACGTATTCTTTCGCAACTTCAACAGCTTGTTGATACCTACCATTTGGCAACGACGACTCCACCGACGGCAAAGCATCGCCTGGCACTGGTGGCTCAACTGGGCTATACGGAAGTGGAAGTGAAATGCGCCGAATCGATTCTTCAATGCGCGCTACTGCAGCGTCGTACACCTCGTTGAGGTTTGCGCCAACAGTGGGAACACTTTCTAAGACAAACATCCGTTGGCGCCAATGGTCGAAGGCAACCAGTGAACCAATGATGTTCATGACCGCATCGGGAAGTTCACGCGGGTCGGGTGGAGTGTTCGGTAAATGCTCAACTTCGCGAATGACGTCGTAACCCAAATAGCCAACGAGCCCACTTTGGAGAGGCGGAAGATCTTGAAGCAGCGGCGCCTGGTATATCGCTAAGAGCGACTCCATCGCAGCCAAAATTCCTTGATCGGTGGGAACGCCTGCTGGCATATTGCCCGTGGTGTGCAGAACTCCATCGCGCAAAACCATTTTCGCAATGGGGTTTTGCCCCAGAAAAGAAAACCTGCTCCAGCGCTCGCCATGTTCAACCGACTCGAAGAGGAAGCCATTGCCTTCGCCTACCAATTTGGCAAATACGGAAACAGGTGTTTCAAGGTCGGCTAGCAGTTCAGACCACACCGGCACCACACTGTGTTGCGCAGCAAGCGCTGCAAACTCTTCGCGCGAGGGCTTAATGAGTGTCATGTAAGCCTTCGCCAAATTTGCGATAGAAACAGCTGACAGCACCCGTATGGCATGCACCATTGCCTTCTTGTTCTACAAGAAACAACAAAGTGTCGTTATCGCAGTCGTAGAAACCCTCACGCACAAACTGACGATCGCCGCTGGTGTCACCTTTGCGCCACACTTCTTGACGGCTACGGCTGTAGTACACCATGCGACCTTCCGCGAGAGTCATACGCAGCGTTTCAGCATTCATCCACGCCATCATGAGCACTTGCATGCTTTTCGCATCTTGGGTGACTACAGGAACTAAGCCATCGGCGTTGTACTTAATGAGTGCCAATTCCTGTTCCAATATGGCGATGGGCGTAACGGCAGGAGTCTGTGACATGTTCATTCCTATAAATACAATCCGGTGTTGGATTCAATGCGAGAAGCGGCAACAGCATGAAGGTCGCGCTCGCGCAACATGATGTAATCGTTGCCGCCGACTTCCACCTCATAGCGGTCGTCGGGGCTAAAAAGCACCCGGTCGCCTACTTCGGCTGCGCGTACGTTTTGCCCGAGAGCCACCACTTCTGCCCAGGTGAGACGCTTGGAGATTTGAGCAGTGGCAGGGATAACAATGCCCCCAGTGGAGCGGCGTTCGCTTTCACCTTGGGGGATTTTGACCAAAAGCCGGTCATTCAGCATTTTGATAGGGAGTTTCTGATCGCCAATTTCCACAAGAGAACCGTACCTGCATGGGGCCTCCAATAGAAACTCATTATCGCGATCTCGCTACCGTTACGTCATGAGCAACGAAAATACTCCCGGCCTGCAAGACGCCCTTGACCAAATGGAGATTCGTAATCTCATTTCGCGCTATTGCTGGGCACTCGACAAAAACGACGAAGAGCTCTTTCATCAGGTTTTTGCCCCCGATGCAACCGCAGATCTTGGCGGAATTCATTGTGTAGGCATCGATGCCATTTGGGCGCGCATTCGTCAGGCGCTCGGGTCGCTCGACGCGAGCCAACACATCACCGGGTCACAGGAAATTTCGCTATGTGGAGACACCGCGAAGAGCCGTGCATATCTTTTCGCGCAACATGTGCGCAAGGCCGCCAAGGCTGGCCCTCACTATGTAGTTGCCGGTGAGTACGTTGATGACCTCGTTCGCACTCCACAAGGCTGGCGCATTCACTACCGCACACTCAATGTCATTTGGACCGAAGGAAATCGCGCCGCTACCACACCTGATCTCGACAAGTAACACTTACACAGGTCGAATAACAACACCTTGTGAAATCATCAATGCCTTTGCCTCGGCAATGGTATGTTCACCAAAGTGGAAAATTGAAGCTGCCAGCACGCCACTTGCATGACCCTGCACAACACCATCTACAAGGTGCTGCAAAGTTCCAACGCCACCACTTGCAATAACTGGCACTCCCACCGAGTCGCACACTGCACGAGTGAGTTCAATGTCGAAACCTTCGCGTGTACCATCACGATCCATTGAAGTAAGCAAAATTTCGCCTGCGCCGCGCTGTACTGCTTCAGTAATCCACTCCAAGGCATTTTTGCCTGTTGGCGTGCGACCACCATGCAGAAACACTTCCCAGCCAGAACCATCGGCTGTGCGTTTTGCGTCAACCGCACACACCACACATTGAACACCAAACTCGGCAGCAATTTCATTAATGAGTTGCGGCCGTTCTACTGCCGACGTATTCACACTTACCTTGTCGGCTCCGGCTCGCAAAATTCCTCGCGCGTCTTCGAGTGCACGAATTCCACCACCCACCGTGAAAGGAATAAACACTTCGGCTGCAGTGCGCTCCACGACATCGATCATGGTGTTGCGATTATCGGAAGAAGCCGTGATGTCGAGAAACACCAACTCGTCGGCGCCTTGTTGGTCGTAACGCGCTGCAAGCTCAACAGGGTCGCCTGCATCACGCAGGTCAACAAAGTTCACACCCTTCACCACGCGACCATTGGTGACATCGAGACACGGAATAACACGAGCTACTTCCATTACTGCCTCCCCGCATTTACCGCAGCAATAGCTTCTTGAACAGTGAAACGATTTTCATAAATTGCTTTGCCCGTAATGACTCCGCTCACACCAACAATATTGAGCAACGCAGAAATATCGTCGAGCGTTCCAATACCCCCACTTGCAATAAGTGGCAACGGAGAAATGGTGCCTGCAGCACGCAAACCCTCAACATCTGAACCAGAGAGCATTCCGTCGCGTGAAATATCGGTAACAACTGCACATGTTGCCGTGGGGTACCAATGCAATGCTTCGCTTAATGCCACGCTCGACGTTGAGGTCCAGCCATCGGTTGCAAGAAACCCACCGCGATGGTCGAGGCCTACCGCTACTTCAACACCAATGCTTTGAGTCACCTCTTCTACAAGCTGTGGGGTTCGCACGGCTGCTGAACCCATGACTACCCGCTGCACTCCAAGCGCCTGGAGCGCTTCTGCATCGGCCACGCTGCGCACGCCGCCACCCACTTGAACATATGCGCGACCTTGCAAGGCTTTTGCTACTGCGGCAATAACTGGGCGATTAATGGCATCGCCTCCCTTTGCCGCATCGAGGTCGACCATGTGCACCCACTGTGCACCAGCATCTACAAACGCGGTTGCCACGCTGACTGGGTCGTCACCATAAATTGTTTCGTCGGCATAGTCGCCCTGGCGCAGGCGAACAACATTTCCTGCCCGCAGGTCGATAGCCGGATACACGATGAAATTGCTCATGAGCACGAACTCACAAAATTGTGCAAAAGCTGCAATCCGTCTTTGGCCGATTTCTCGGGGTGGAATTGAGTTGCCACAACATTTTCCTGGCGCACCACTGCGGTGAGGTTTTTCCCGTACTCACACGTTGCAACAACAACCAACGAATCTTTAGGAACGGCGGAATATGAGTGCACGAAATATACCCATGGAGTTTTTGGCAAGCCAGCAAAAAGTGGATCTTCGTTTTCTACATGCAGTTCATTCCACTGCATCTGTGGACGTCTCACGTTTCCTTCAATGAGTTCAACAGTTCCATGAATAACATCGAGGCCTGCGACGCCGGGGCTTTCCACACTTGACGTGAACAGCATTTGCATGCCAACACAAATGCCCATAAATGGGCGCTGCGAAGCAACCGACTCGTAGACAACGTCTTCTAGGTGCGCTGCACGCAATGCATCCATGCATGCACCAAAGGCACCAACGCCAGGCAAGACAACCCCAGCAGCATCACGTGCCAAGCCTGGGTCTCGAGTGAGGCGAGCATCGGCGCCGCTACGCACTAATGCCTTTTGAGCGGAACTTAAATTGCCAATGCCGTAATCGAGAACCGCAATGAGCGGTCGAGTCATGCCAATACGCCTTTGGTGCTCGGCACACCTGTGCCTTCAATACGCACTGCATCGCGCAGTGAACGACCAAGACCCTTGAATGCGGCTTCAATAATGTGGTGCACGTTGCGCCCACGAATGAGAGTTACATGCAGTGTGATATTTGCCGATGTGGCAAATGAAGAAATGGCGTGTTCAGCAAGCTGCGGGTCGAATGCTGGTTCGCCAAGTGGCAGTGATTCAGGAAGCGGAACTTCCCAGTGAATGAACGGACGCCCCGAGAGGTCGAGGGCAATAGCCACCAATGCTTCATCGAGTGGGTACATGCCACTGGAAAAACGACGAACACCTGCACGGTCGCCTGCAGCTTGACGAAAAGCTTCGCCCACGGCAATGGCAACGTCTTCCACGGTGTGGTGCGTATCTATATGTAGGTCGCCCACCGCTTTCACGGTGAGGTCGAATCCACCGTGGCGGGCAATTTGATCGAGCATGTGGTCGTAGAACGGAATGCCGGTGGAGATATTGCCCACGCCCTTCCCGTCGAGGTTGAGTTCCACCACGATGCTGGTTTCTTTGGTTGCCCGTTCAATTTTTGCTGTACGGCTCACTTCATGATCTCCTTCATGGCAGAAATAAACGCTTCGTTTTCTTGCGACGTACCAATAGTGACACGCAAGCAGTTGGCAAGACCTTCCCAAGAACTGCAGTCACGCACCAAGATGCCCTTGTCGAGCAGACCTTGCCACAGTGCTTTGCAAGTAATGCCTGTGGTTGCCTGCGGGCGAAATAGCACAAAGTTTGCACCACTTGGCCACGTGTCTACTTGTAGACCAGCAAAGCACGACTCAATTGCATTACGGCCGGCAATGATGTCGAGCACACGAGACTCCATATCGCCCACATATTTCAGCGCAAGCACACCTGCACGTTGCTTGAAAGCATCGAGGTGATACGGAAGCACGACTGCTTCAAGGTCGGCCACCAGCCACGACGGACCAACCAAGTAACCCAAACGAGCAGCAGCCATTGACCATGTCTTTGAAAAGGTTCGTGTGACCACTACTGGCGATTCTTCGTTAATGAGTTCAAGTGCAGACCATGGCGAGAACTGCGCATAGGCCTCGTCAATGACCACCACACCAGGAGCAACTTTGATGAGGGTTTCTATGTTTGCGCGCGGCTCAACAATTCCGGTGGGGTTATTGGGCGAGCACAGAAATGAAACCGCTGGGTTCGACTCTGCGACCACTCGCTCAATTTCTTGCGCATTCAACGTGAAGTCGGCGTTGCGACTTCCTTCCACCACATTGGCACCCACAACCTTGGCAATTTGAGCATGCATTTGGTACGTGGGTGCAAAAGTTGCAACAGTTCGCCCGGTACCCGAATACGCCAGCAATATGGATTGCAGAACTTCGTTCGAACCATTTGCAACAAACACTTGGTTGGCATTCACCCCATGCAGTCGTGCAATTCCCTCACGCAATTCAGTTGCTGCCCTGTCGGGATACCTATTCCACTCAATGCTGTGCACGGCCTGTGCAACTTCATCGAGCCACTGCGCTGGGGGAGAAAAAGGGGCCTCGTTGGTATTGAGGCGAATGGGCACGTCTACTTGCGCCGAGTGGTACCCCTGCATTACCTGCAGGTCACTACGAAGTGGAAAACGAGCCATTGCTCAACGATACAGAAGCAGAGCCCGCAGATGAGGCGTATTTAGGTGTTCTTCACAATCTTGAGTGCGCGGTCGACGGCTTTGCGAGCCGTATCGAGCGACCGTTGCATCTCAATGATGGCGCGGTGAATGTCTTCTTGCTGCTTTACTCCTGGGCGACTTTCAAGCTCCATGGCTCGTGAACGCACGCGCTCCACCGACTCTCCGAAGGCAGCAAGCTCGTTGCGTAATGCCATAAATGTTTCAGATCGTGGAGTGGAAGACATCTGACGATTGTGGCACACCTCGTAGAGGTTCGCTAGATACTGACCGAAGGGCAAATATCGGCAAGCAAGCATTCGCGGCATTTTGGCTTGCGCGCGTCGCACACGCGACGCCCGTGCAAGATGAGCCGCAAACTAAACCCGCCCCACTCTTCAGGAGGCAAGTAGTCGTTCAACTCGAGTTCCACCTTCACAGGGTCTTCGTGCTTGGTGAGACCAAGCCGGCGCGAGAGCCGCCCTACATGCGTGTCAACGGCAAGACCCGGCAAGTTGAACACCACGCTGCGCACCACATTGGCAGTTTTACGACCAACCCCAGGAAGCGTCACCAACTCTTCACGTTCTTTAGGCACTTCGCCGCCATAGCGATCGATGAGACCATTAGCCATCCCAATGAGGTTCTTCGCCTTTGAACCATAGAAACCCGTGGAACGAACGAGGGTCTCTACATCGGCGATGTTTGCCACCGCTAACTCGTGCG
>CAIOHI010000144.1 GCA_903858075.1 uncultured Actinomycetes bacterium | reverse complement strand
TGCCGCATTTTTTGCTGGAGCCATTTTGCATTTCGTGGCCGCATATGTTTTTGATTCCGTTCGCACCTGGCTTGGTGGTGGTAGCGAAGTAGACAAAGTGACTTGGAAGGCAGCATTCCAGCAGCTGCGTATGGCAAAGACCCGTTTTGCCATCGCTTCCACCAGCGCTCATCGCTATCTCCTTGGGGTGAGCTATTCCGCAATCGCTCTATTGCTAGATAATCGGGTCAACATTGGGGCCTCTGGTTACGCAGTCACTTTAGGCTCTGCAGGAATCGGAGCATTTGTAGGAACGATTACCGCTGAGAGAATTAACGAAAAAATGCCACGGAGAACAGTGACGTTACTTGCGTTCGCTTTTTCTAGTGTCGCTGCGTTAACCGCAATTACGATGACTAACTTTTATGTCTGTTGCACAGCAGTGGTAGTCATGGCGTTTAGTTTTCAAAACCTGCGTGTGTGCTCCGATGCGACCATTCAGGCCAATGCGCTCAAAGGTTCATGTGGACGAATATTTGCGGCTTACGACCTTGCCTACAACATGAGCTTTCTCATAGGCTTGGTAACAGGACTCGCAGCTTCAACCATGGTGAGCTCACACACAGTTCTCTCTGTTGCGGCGTGCACATTTGCGGGCGGCACCACAATATTTGCGCTCATGCCACGAAGCGAAAAAGTAGATTTTGCTGTGAACGATGACAGCGTTGAAACACCTGAAGAAAAATCAGGTTTCTCGGCGCAAAATGTTGCGTAAAGCGGGACATACCGCGCCGAGAACACTCAATTAGGCTTGGTCGTAGTACTCGCGGCCGAGGTGCGTAATTTGGTCTTCGTTCATGATCCAGCGCAAGGTGTTGTGCAACTTCTCGAGCTGTACAAACAAGTCGTGTTCTGCGTGTAGACCAGGAGCGGTTTGTGGGCTCTTGTAATAGAACGACAACCATTCTTGAATACCGCCAAGGCCTGCACGTTGTGCAAGGTCGGAGTACAAAATGAGGTCGAGTGCAAGAGGCGCAGCAAGAATAGAGTCGCGGCACAAGAAGTCGACTTTGATCTGCATGGGGTAGCCCATCCAGCCAAAAATGTCGATGTTGTCCCAGCCTTCTTTGTTGTCGCCACGTGGTGGGTAGTAGTTAATGCTCACCTTGTGGAACACATTGCCGTACAACTCGGGGTTGTTCGCTGGGTCAAGAATGTCTTCAAGTACACCGAGTTTTGACTCTTCTTTAGTTTTGAAGTTTTCTGGAGCGTCAAGAACTTCTCCGTCGCGGTTACCCAAAATGTTGGTGCTGTACCAACCAGCAAGACCCAACTGACGAGCCTTCAACATTGGTGCAAGCACGGTCTTCATGAGTGTTTGGCCGGTCTTGAAGTCTTTACCAGAGATAGGAATGTTCTTATCTGTTGCGAATTGACGCAAGCAGGGCATGTCGACTGCGAGGTTTGGTGAGCCGTTAGCGAAAGGAACACCTTCGAGCAATGCTGCGTATGCGTACAGCATGGATGGCGCAATCATTTCATCGTTGGCATCAATTGCTTTTTCAAAAGCTTCAATGGTGGCGTGTTGTGGCCCTGGCTCAATATAAATTTCGGTGCTCGCACACCAGATCATGACTACGCGATCTACTTTTTTCTCGTCACGGAATCGGTTGATGTCGGCACGAATTGCATTCAACATGGAACGCTTATCAATGGTCTCCATGGTGTGTGTGCCATCGAGGTTGCGTGCAAAGCGGCGCTCAAAGGCAGCCTTCATTGGGCGAATGTCGCGCAATGCTTCTGAGATCGATTCAATGTGCTTGCCCTGCTCTAAAACGCCAGCACGTGATGCAGCAACGTATGCGTCGTCGGGGAAGACGTCCCATGCGCCCCACACAATGTCTTCAAGGCGAGCAAGTGGAACAAAGTCTTTCACCAACGGCGTGCGGCCCTCGGTGCGCTTACCGAGGCGGATGGTGCCCATTTGGGTCATTGAGCCAATGGGTGTTCCTTGGCCGCGCTTGGCGAGCTCAACGCCTGCAATAAGGGTGGAGGCAACTGCGCCAAGACCGACAGTAAGGACGCCGAGTTTTCCTTCGGCTGGAGCAACGCTCTTGGGGGAAGGGGTGAGGTTAGACATGAATGGGTACTCCTTGGGCTCATAGGCATGACGAGAGCCGCGACTGATAAGGCTAGAGCCTCCGAGGGTCGCCTACCATCTTCATATGACAACAGTTCCTGGCACCTCCCCTCAGCCGGAAGACCAAAAACCCCTCCTCATGGACGGGAACGCCTTGCGCGACCTCATTGTTGGTCAAATTGGCGCTCGTATGGCTGCCGCAGGGAACCCGCATGTTTGCCTGGCCACGGTTCTTATTGGCGAAGACGGCCCAAGTCAGACCTACGTGCGCAACAAGCACAAGTTTGCCGCCAAAGCAGGCCTCGTGAGCCGCAACGAAACCTTGCCCGCCAATTGCACCCAAGGCGAAGCCGAAGCTTTGGTGGCATCGCTAGCAGCCGATCCAACGGTGCACGGCATCTTGGTGCAACAACCACTGCCGAGCCATCTCAATAATGATGCGGTGTTGGCACTTTTGCCAGCCGACAAAGATGTTGATGGTCTGACGGCAGAGTCCCTTGGGCGTTTGGTGCGTGGCGAGCCTGGTCTGGTTCCATGTACTCCACTCGGAGTACTGCGCTTGCTCGAGCACTACGGCATTGCAACAGCAGGCAAGCATGCGGTCATTGTTGGGCGCAGTACTTTGGTCGGAACACCGCTAGCTATTTTGTTGTCGCGAAAAGGTGTAGATGCAACGGCAACTATCGCGCATAGTCGCACGAGCAATTTGGCCGAACTATGCCGCTCGGCCGACATTGTTATTGGGGCAAGTGGCCAGGCAGGAATGATTGGCAAAGATCATTGCAAACCAGGCGCAACTCTTATTGACGTAGGAATTTCACGGACTGAAAAAGGCATTGTTGGCGATATTGATTTTGATGCAGTGCAAAACATTGCAGGTGCAATTACCCCAATGCCGGGTGGAACTGGACCCATGACTATTGCGTGCTTGCTAGAAAATACTTTGACAGCAGCAGCGCTACAGGGCGTGAAAATTTCGTAGTTAAGAACTTGCCAACATGGTCATTACCAAATTATGCAAGTGCCCACGTGTGGCCGCGCGCGATAAACCATGTTGGCTCGTGAATTGATTCCACGTTTCAAAGGAAAGACACACTTCTAGTTGTAGTAGCAATTGTTCATTGCCATTGAGCTCAGGCTCGAAACTCTGCGCAATTTGGTCACGTTGAGCTCGGTGCAAATAGGTCATTGCGCGACGAATGGTGTGTGAGGTTTTAACACCGCGGTATGTGCCCATGCTGCGGCGCAGCGGTGCTGCAAGAGCAAACATTGAGTCGCGATTCTCGATGAATATTTCAACGCGTTCATTGAGTGGAATATCTTTATTGATGGGTTCAAGAAACGGCGCAACGCGTTCATGTTGGCGAGTAATGAGTTCGCTGTAAACGGCTTCAATGTCGTCAAAGTGTTGAAATACTGAGCGTAAAGACACATTTGCCCGCTCGGCAATGTCGCGACCGCTCGGGTTCTCTGCACCATCGGCCAACAGTTCATACAAAGCGTCGGCAATAGATGATCGCGTGCGTTCCCCGCGCGCAATGCGCCCATCATTCGATACAGCATTATTTTCTGTGGAAGACATTGTTACCTGGGGTTAGCTGCAATAAAAGTATTGACAATTGCGGCGAGCTCTTCGCCTTTGTCTTCTTGAATGAAGTGTCCACCACCAGCAATGATGGTGTGAGCTTGACCTTCGCAACCAGGAATAAGTTTTTTGAAATGCTTTTCTGATCCACCAGTAATGGCATCGCTGTCGCCAAATGCTGTGAGGAAAGGTTTTGTCCAAGCACTCAATACTTCCCACGCAGCGCGGTTAGCAGGAGCCGAAGGGTCATTTGGTTCGCCGGGTACAAGAGTAGGGAAGATGCGGGCGCCAGCTTTGTACGAGTCATCGGGGAATGGAGCGTCGTATGCGGCCACGTGTTCGTCACCAATAGGACGTTGTGCACAACCACCTTGCACAATTTTTCCTACATTGAAGTCGGGTGTTGTTTGGCTGTACGTGCGCCATGCGCGAAATGCTTCACCAGGGTCGCGGTCGCCAGTAGGAAGAAAAGTATTGGCGGTTACTACGCGTGCAAAGCGTTCGGGGAATTGTGCAACGAGGCGTAGTCCAATGAGCCCGCCCCAGTCTTGACAGACCAATGTGAGGTTGGTGAGTT
Source organism: uncultured Actinomycetes bacterium (assembly GCA_903858075.1). Lineage (GTDB taxonomy): Bacteria > Actinomycetota > Acidimicrobiia > Acidimicrobiales > Ilumatobacteraceae > F1-20-MAGs119. Next base: position 303 of record CAIOHI010000144.1, on the reverse strand, counting down.
CATTTGTGGTGAGCCACTCGGCCATCCAATCAACGTGGCGCTGGTAGGTGTAGTCGGTCATCGCGGTGGGTTTATCGCTGCGGCCAAAGCCCACGAGGTCGGGGGCAACAACGCGGTGCCCTGCTGCAGTGAAGACCGGAATCATTTTGCGGTACAGGTAGATCCAGGTGGGTTCGCCATGCATGCACAAGATGGTTTCGGTAGCGGGGTCAGAAGCGCTGGCACCCTCATCTATATGGTGCACGCGTAACGTGCCCGAGCCGTCGCCGCGCGCGATGTTGGTGTAACGCGGGGCGTATGGCC
>CAIOHI010000143.1 GCA_903858075.1 uncultured Actinomycetes bacterium | reverse complement strand
CGCATGTTGAGTGAAGAGTCTTTCGAAAAACGTGCGCCGAGTTAGGCAACAGGTGGGTCGACGGACTGCTGACCATTGCGTGATACGTGCTCGGTCCACGCGGAGCCATTCCAGTAGCGAAGTTCAAAACGACCTGCTGGGTCGGCGTACCAGTTGGCAGGAGCAGCGGCATCGCCAACACTTGAAGCAACTGATGTGTTTACTGCGCTTGTAACAACTGGAGTGCTTGCCGCGGTGGAGGCAGTTGTGCTGCTCCATGTGGCCGAGGTAGCAGATGCAGTTGCAGGAGTGCTTACAACAGACGGTGTGGACACTTGTGCTGTAACGGCGGCGCGACGGGCGAAGGCGGTGATGTTGGTGCCACTAGTAACAATTTGCAGAATTTCCCAACCCTGAGCGGAACGCTCGGTCATTTGGCGAGCAAGGTCGGCGGGGTCACTGCTGGTGAGGGCTGCATATTCAAGCATGTGGGCAGGCTACCGCTCTGCGCTGCCCGACGGGTATCTGTGCCACTATTCGTTCGTGGTGGCGTCGGCGCGCACCAAGGCGTCGACATTGGTATCGCCCTGCGGGCCGTCGTGAATCACCGCACCATCGCGTAAGGCAATGATGCGCTCCACTTTGTTCACAAAAGAAAGCTCGTGGGTGGCCACCACCAAGGTTGCGCCGTCGGCTGCGGCCTGGTCGAACAGGGCAAGAAGTGCTTCCTTGCCCGAGGCATCGAGACCCACAAATGGCTCGTCGACCAAGAGCAATTCGAAGGGACGAATGAAGGCAATGGCAATGGCGGCTTTTTGACGCAGACCGCGAGAGAAACGGTTGGGCAATTCATCGGCACGTTCATACAAACCCAAATGGTCGAGGAGGTTGGCTGCGAGTTGGTCCCACTCTTCAACACCGTGCAAGCGCGCAATGAACTCGAGATGTTCCCACAACGACAAGTCGTCGTAAAAAGTAGGAGTGTCGGCTAGGTAGCTGGTGAATGCGCGAGCTTCTAATGACTGTGGTGCGTGACCACTAAGTGTGACCTTGCCACTTGATGCGTCGAGCAGACCCGACGCAATGCGCATGAGTGTGGTTTTGCCCGAACCGTTATGGCCAAGAAGCGCAACACGTTGACCGTGTTCAATGCGCAAGGTAAGAGGGTGCAGTGCAGGAGCGTCGCCGTAATCTTTGGCAACGCTGTGTGCTTCAAGAGCTGCTGGTGGCAATTTCACGGCAGGTTCTTGTGCCTGCTTCTTTTTTGACGAAGTAGGGGCGTCGGAATTTTCATTGCGACGATGAGGTGGTTGCGGATGACGACTCATATTTTTCCTTCCAACGAACAACGTTTCATTTCTTTGGTTGACCAAACGCAGATTGTTTTCCGCCATCAACAAAAGTTTTCCACCATTGACGGGCGGCATCACGATGACGCACCCATGCACCAACTAAACCTAAGAGGAGTACAACACCAATTGCTGTGCGCAGTGCTGCACCAACAGCGTTGTCGCCATTTTTTACACCCTCACGCACAGCGAGAATGGGCAAGCTACCCAAGATGGCAACAATGGGTGGCCACACAGCACGGACCATGGTCGACATGCCTGCAACTTCTGGTGGCATGAACATGCGCTCGTTGGTTTGACCCATTGGGTCGGGTGCGCCTTTCACTGCGTTAATAATTGCACCGGCTGTTCCTGCACCAATAGCGGGAAGCCCAAGAATGAGAGCGATGGCAAGAGTCATGGGTTCTGGTTCAAAGAGGTAGGCAACAAGTATGCCAAGTGCCGTAAAAGGCAATAAAAACAGTGTTGGCACAATGAGATGGCGCAACATGAGTTCGCCGCGATCGATAGGAATGGCGTCGGTGCGGTCGGGCTTATCTACCTCTTGTGAGAGTGGCTCAATAATTTCTAGACCGAAAACGAAAAGGCACAACCCACTCACGATGATGGCAGGAGTAGTTCCGCGGTAGGCCCATACTTGGCACATTGCTGCAACAGCGATGAGCAATTGCATGCGCACAATGCGGCGGGCAGGAAACTTCAACAAACTTTGAATGCCACGGCGTGGAACAGGTGACGTTTTTGCAGAGCGCTTGAGTGTGACCCACGGCGACTTGCGCATTTGTTCTTGGCTGAGTTGACGACGCAGCAGTACAACGGTACGCAGGTCTTGCAGTGTGACAGCAAAACGCAATTGCGATACCAAACTGCTACGGCGTGAAAGAGCCTCGAGCGACAAGTTGCCCACTGTGAAAATGCCAGAGGCACAAATAACAATGGTGGCGAATACTGCGATGAGATCAATCGCTTCTTGATGCAATGGCCACAACGCCATGCTGCCAAACGCATCGAATGGGCCAGGGAATGTGGTGTGTTGAACGGCCATAGCAATTTGCCATGCAAGAAGTGCCGACACCACGAACGATGACACCAATTTATTGAAGCGCAGTCCGTGACTGAGAAGTGCACCACCCACCACAATGAGACCTGCACATAAACCAAACACGGCGCCATAAAAAGCCCACGAGGCAAATGACCCGGGCAAGCGACGCGAGGCGAGTTGGCCGGCGATGGCACCAGCAGCTGCGCCAGAAAATGCAGTAGAGCGCAGGCGTTGAATGGCAGGGCGACGCAACACCACCGCATGTGGAACGGGTGCAAGAAGTAGGTGACGCACTTCAGCTTCTTCAACTGCAAGTGGTCCGCCGTTGTTGCCGCTGCGAATACCTATGAATAGGGCAACTGCAATGACCACGCCTAGTACGTGGGGGCCGCGTTGAGAAACAACAGTGAGTTCTGCCGGGGTGAGCTGAGTGTCTTTAATGAGACCCGAGAGAAAAAGGATGGTGCCGCCAATAAGAATGGCCGCAAGGTACACGCGGTACAGGGCCTCGAACCATTCCATTTCTTCCACCCGGTGCTTGCGCCGTGTGGTGCGCAGGGCAGCGACGGCATCGAGACCAAGGGAGTTCACGCGTGACACAGTCTTCATCTTGCCACTTGTCGCGGTTTTCACGAAAAGTGAAGAAAGTACACGATTTCGCCTTCTTTACTGGGGTGTTGGGAACTCAGGGGGTGCGAGGCGAGACTATGAGATATGAACAGCGACACCATGCAACTGCTCTCGGCGCTGCTGGCGCTCTTTGCAGCGGGCGGGTCATTGGTCTTGCTGGCGGCGAGGTTAACGGCGCGGCGTTTTGCGGTGGCGAGAAATTTTGTTGAGGCGTTTCGCCCCGTGGCGTTGCCCTTGGCATTTATGGTGCCAGCCTTTGCGATGTTTGGCAGCCTGTGGTTTTCTGAAGTGGCAAATTACAACCCCTGCAAGTTGTGCT
>CAIOHI010000142.1 GCA_903858075.1 uncultured Actinomycetes bacterium | reverse complement strand
TGGCGTCGATGGCGTGTATACGGCCGACCCGAAACTTGACCCAACAGCCACCCGATATGACCGAATTTCTCATTTTGATGTCATGAGCAAGGGCCTGAAAGTAATGGATTCCACGGCAATTACCTTCTGCATGGACCAAAAGATCCCCATTGTGGTGTTCGATCTTTTGCGCCAGGGCAATGTGAAGTCCATCCTCAGAGGTGAGGCAGTGGGTACGCTAGTCGGGTGACCGAAGAAGCTCTCCTCGACGCCATCGACAAGATGGAAAAAGCAGTCGAACATGTACAGGGCCAATTCACCACTATTCGAACGGGGCGAGCAACCCCTTCGATCGTGGAAAAATTAGCTGTCGAGTATTACGGGGCAACGGTTCCTTTGCAGCAAATTGCTGGGTTCCAGGTTCCCGAGGCGCGCATGCTGGTGGTGAAGCCTCACGACCGCGGAGCCATTGCTGCTATTGAAAAGGCCATCCAAAGTTCCAACCTCGGGCTCAACCCATCAAATGATGGTGTGGTCATTCGACTTGCATTTCCTGCGCTCACCGAAGAGCGCCGCAAAGACTACGTAAAAGTAGTGAAGGCAATGGCAGAAGAAGGCCGAATTGCAGTGCGTAACGTGCGCCGAGATGTGCGCAAAAGTTTGGAAACTGCTGAAAAAGATCACGATATTTCTAAAGATGAACTTGAGCGTGCGGAAAAGGAACTGGAAAAATTAACGCACGATCAGATAGAGTTCATTGACAAAGCTTTTTCTCGCAAGGAACACGAACTACTAGAGGTGTAAACCAACTGCATGGGTGTTGCCCATGTATTACCCGAAAGGGAAGATATGACCGACGATTGGAAACGACGCGACGACACGGGAAATCGTGACGCAGAGGGATACGGCACCGACTTTGGTGACGACTTCGGCACCGTTCAATTTGGCGATGATGCAGTAGAGCCAGTTTTGTCATTTGGTGACGACACTGGGCCGCTTCCTCATTGGACCGAACCACCCACTGGTGAATTGCCCAAGTTTTTGCAATCAGAACCAGCAGACGACACCGATGTTTGGTCAACTTTTTCGCAGCCTGCAGTGCAACCAAATGTTGCACCTGAGCCGGCGTATCGCGATGAGCCAACACGCGAAGCGCGCTATTTTGAAAATGATGCAACGCCCATTCCTGGTGCACGTCGTGAACCACGCCTGGTCATCGGCAGCGACCCCACCGATGAACGTGCGCGTCGACCCGAAATGCATCAGCCAACGGGTGGCAATTCACGCCCCGTCGCTCGTCAAGCGCCTGTTGGTCGTGGTGCACGACCATCGTCGCAACGTCCAATGCCGCAGCGTTCACAGCGCTCCACCGGTGGCATTGGTGGGCGCGATATGCCACAAGCAGTCACTGCTGGTCTATTACTCGCTGCTGCATTTATTGGGGCATTGGTATGGCGTCCTGCAGCTGTAATGATTTTTATTGTTGCTGCACTCGGTCTAGCTGCCGTGGAGTTTTTCGACAAGGTCACTGAAAAGGGTTATCGCCCAGCCACTGTTGCCGGCATCGCTGCTTGCGTTGCTGCTCCACTTGCTGCGTATTGGATGGGTGATGGTGCATTGCCGTTGGTGTTCACTTTTGCATTCATGGCAGCAACCATCGGATTCATCGGTGCAAATGGCGTGCAAAGTGGTCCATTGCCGAACGTTGCCATCACCACAATGGCAGTGGTATGGATTGGTCTACTCGGCTCATACGCGGCGCTCATTGTGCGTTACTCGAACTCGGGTCTTGGCGTCTCAGGATTCAATGTAGGAACCGACACTTTGTTCATCGTTGCGGCTGGTGTTGTGGCAAACGACGTCATGGCCTTGTTCGTTGGGTCAGCAACGGGTCGCACACCACTACGTGAATGGATCAGCCCATCGAAATCGGTGGAAGGTCTCATTGGCGGAACAGTCGGAACATTTGGTGCCGTTCTACTCATCGGTGTGCAAAGCGGAACCTGGAACAGGGCAAGTGAGTGGTTGCTCATGGCACTGGTCATCTCGGTACTTGCGCCGTTGGGCGATCTTGTAGAGAGCATGTTCAAGCGCAACCTCGACATCAAAGACTTCGGCACCATTGTTCGCGGTCATGGTGGAGTGCTCGACAGGTTTGACGGATTCTTGTTTGTTCTTCCTGGGGCGTACTACCTCATGCTGGTGATTCAGCCTTGGGTGAAATAACGCCTGTTCGCGTTGCGATAGCTGGTTCTACTGGCTCAATTGGAACGCAAACGCTCGATGTTATTCGTGCCGACCCGAATCATTTTCGGGTCAGTGCGTTAGCTGCCGGCTCATCAGTTACTCAACTCATTGAGCAAGCACATGAGTTTCGTCCCGAAATTGTGGTGGTGAGTCGCGAAGAGCTGTGCCAACAAGTTGCTGCTGCTCTTCCTTTTGCGCACGTCACAACTTCGTTGACCGACGTTGTAGAAGTTGCCGACGTTGTGGTGAACGCTGTGGTGGGTTTCGCGGGTTTACCCGTAACACTTGAAACTCTGCGTGCTGGAAAGCGTTTGGCTCTTGCCAATAAAGAAAGCCTCATTGCGGCTGGTCCTATTGTGCAACCATTACGACGCACCCCGGGGGCGCTTATTGTTCCTGTAGACAGTGAACACTGTGCAATTCACCAGTGCCTGAGGTCTAGTGAAGATACACAAAGAGAAGTGCATCGTTTAGTACTTACAGCCAGCGGCGGCCCGTTTCGTGGAAAGACACGTGCTGAATTAGCTGAAGTAACTGTGGCTAATGCTCTTGCGCATCCAACATGGAGCATGGGTCCAAAAATTACTGTCGATTCCTCCACGCTCATGAATAAGGGTCTTGAAGTCATCGAAGCCCACGAACTATTTGGAACAAGTTATGACGACATCGATGTAGTGGTTCATCCGCAATCGGTTGTGCATTCCATGGTCGAGTTCACCGATGGTTCAACCATTGCTCAACTGTCTATGCCCGACATGCGCCTGCCCATTAGCTACGCACTCGATTACCCGCATCGCAGCCCCAATGCATTTGGTGCAATTTCGTGGCGTGATGTGAAAGAACTCACATTCAACGAGCCCGATGTAACCACATTTCGCTGTTTGGCAATTGCTTATGAAGTTGGCCGAATGGGCGGCACCGCGCCTGCATTTATGAGCGCAGCAAATGAAATAGCGGTTGAAGCATTTCTTGCGGGAAGCATTTCGTGGCTGGCAATTGCCGATACCGTTGACGCCGTGATGCAAAAATATTCTGCTGAAACTCCTACTTGTGTCGAAGATATTTTGAATGCCGATGCGCGTGGTCGCGAGGCTGCGAAGAAGTGGCTTGCGCAATGACATCTATGTACGAACGCATGCGTCAAGAAGTAGTTGTGGGCGGTGGGGCAGAAGAATCACCCGATGCACCGTCAACTTCACGTGCGGTACTGTCGGCAATTGTCATTGGTGCCCTGCTTGTTTGGCTCGGACTCAAAAATGTGTGGACATTGGTATTCGTCGCAGGTCTTTTGCTTTCAATTTTCTTACATGAAGTAGGTCATTTCGTTACGGCTCGCCGTACAGGAATGAAGGCCACTCAATTTTTCATGGGCTTTGGGCCAAGAATCTGGAGTCGTCACAAAGGTGAAGTGGAATACGGCTTTCGTGCCATTCCCTTAGGTGCATTCGTGCGCATTATTGGAATGAACGGGCTCGATGAAGTGGAACCCGAAGACGAGGTGCGCGCATATCGCAATAAGAGTTTCCCGCGTCAACTTCTCGTCATTACTGCTGGTTCCTTAATGCATATGATCATTGCGCTTGCTCTATTTATTGGGGTCTACGCCTTTGCGGGTCGTTACGACGACACCGGCAGCGTTACCGTGGTGCGTGCGCCAGAAGCAGGTTCTCCTGCAGCACTTGCGGGCATTCGTGAAGGCGACATTGTTGTTGCGCTTGGTAAAGACAAGGTAACTTCCCGCACCGAACTGGTGGAAGCCATTGTTGAGCAAGCCCCGGGTAACGCAGTTGAAGTGGTTGTGCAGCGCAATGGTGTAGAGGAAATATTCACAACAACGTTGGCAAGTAACCCGATGGATGCCAATATTGCGTATCTCGGCATTGCAACAAGTTCAACTGGCTATGTGAAGCAGTCGCTCGCCAACAGCCTTGTGTATGGAGTTGGCGACGTTGTGCGCACCGCAGGCAACTCGGTGAAAGGTGTCGTTGGCGCATTGAACCCTCTGAACTCAGTGCGGGCGCTGCGTGACTCGGGTGAAAACCTAGCGACGCGACCCACCACCGTGGTGGGGGCAAGCCAAATAGGTGGGCAATTAGGCAAAGACGAAGGTCTTAAAGCTGTCTTGCTGCTTCTGGCAAGCGTCAATGTTTTTGTTGGCATCTTCAATATGTTCCCGCTGTTGCCTTTCGACGGTGGACACGCGGCAATTGCAGCGTATGAACGCATTCGCAGCCGTCGCGGCGAGCGATATCGCGCCGATATCAACAAAATGATCCCGCTGACCACCATTGTTATGGGCCTCATGGGGTTCTTATTATTTGTTGGTTTGTACCTCGATATCACCCAACCGCTCTAAGACCAGCAATACTTTCTAGTAATGGTTGAACGTCGACATACCCGCCAAATTCACGTCGGCAAAGTTGCCGTTGGTGGCTCTGCTCCTATCACGGTGCAGTCCATGACCACAACGAAGACTTCAGACGTAGAAGGAACCTTGCAGCAAATTTATGCACTCGCTGCTGCTGGTTGCGACATTGTTCGTTGCACATGTAATGAAATAGAAGCAGCTGAAGGTTTGGCGCAAATTGTTCCGCGATCTCCAATACCTATCGTCGCCGACATTCACCACCAATACAAAATGGCTCTTGCTGCTTTAGAAGCTGGTGTGCATGGGCTACGACTGAACCCAGGAAATATTCGTAAGCCAGAACACATCAAAGCGGTTGCGGCTGAAGCAAAAGATCGCAATGTTTCTATTCGCATTGGTGTAAACGGCGGTTCGCTTGACCCGTCGTTGTATGAGAAGCATGGCGGGCTCACTGCTGCGGCAATGGTGGAATCTGCATTGCAAGAAATTGCTTACTTCGACGAAGTTGGTTTCGACCTCATCAAAATTTCGGTGAAGGCATCGAATGTTCCGCTCATGGTCGAGGCCTATCGCGAATTGAGCAAGGTCACCGATGCGCCGTTGCACTTGGGTGTCACCGAGGCCGGCCCTCCGCCTGCTGGGTTGGTGAAAGCCACTGCTGGCATCGCCACGCTTTTGTTGGAAGGTATTGGCGACACCATTCGTTACAGCCTCACCGCCGACCCAGTGGAAGAAGCACGTGCAGGTAGGCAACTGTTAGAAGCGCTCGGACTTCGTGAACGCAAAAACGTCGACCTCATTGCCTGCCCTAGTTGTGGGCGAGCAGAAATTGATGTCATCGATGTTGCGCGTCGCGCCCAAGAAGCTTTTGCCGACAAACTCATTCCCCTTCAGGTAGCCGTTATGGGGTGTGTAGTGAATGGCCCTGGTGAAGCACGTGAAGCCGATATTGGTATTGCTGCGGGTAACAAGCGCGGGCATCTTTTTGTGAAGGGTCGCAACGTGGCCGTTGTGCCTGAATCGGAAATGGTCGATGCCCTTGTGGAATGGGCAACGTACATTAACGAGCATGGTGCTGAAGCTGCCATTGCGCGCGTTGATACCACCATTGCAGAGCGTGAAGCACTGAAAGATCGTGCTGCTCTGATCGATGAACAAGGTGACGATGTGAATCATTCACACGATCGCATTGTGAACATTCGTAAGAATATTGCCAACTCCTGAAACGGTGTAATCATGTCGCAGTATTCAAGTCATCCTTTATTCGAATTTGAAGAGTCGCAAACGGCTGTTATTAACCCGCCGATGCGCCGCAAGGTAGACAACTTTCCCGAACTTGCCGTTGCCTGTTGGTTTGGCGATGTGCAACGTAAACGTTTTGCAGGGCAAGAGCCCATTTACCGCATTCCTTTTGAACACGGCGACCATGAAGTGCACGTAGTGGAGCATCTGGGCAAGCGCATTGCTGTATTCAACCCTGGGGTGGGTGCGCCAGCGGCCGCCACTTCATTGGAAGACATCATTGGGCTCGGCGCCTCAAAAATTATTGGGTGCGGTGGCGCCGGCATTGTGAAAAATGGTTTCGATGTAGGCCACATCATTGTTCCCACAGGTGCTGTACGTGACGAAGGCACAAGCCATCACTATCAACCAGTTGATGTTGCTGTGGTGCCACATCCGCTGGCATTGCAGGCAATTGATGCAGAACTATTGGCTGCGGGAGTGCCGCACGACAAGGGTCTGACCTGGACCACCGATGCAATCTTTCGGGAAACGCCAGAAAAAGTTGCGCGCCGCCGTGAACAGGGGTGCATCAGTGTGGAAATGGAAGCATCGGCAATGTTCGCCGTCGCTATGTTCCGCGGTGCGGTTTATGGGCAGTTGTTGTACGCAGGTGACGACGTGAGCGCACAAACCTGGGACCACCGCCACTGGGAAAAACAAACTCCAGTTCGTGAGCGTGTTTTAGAACTTGCGCTTAACGCTGTGTGTCGCTTGTCGTAGCAATTACTACGCAGTTGCCGCTCAATTGCATTTCTTCATTTTCCTCTAGTAGAGCAACTTGACCGCACGAGAAGTTTTCACTTGTGCCTGAAATGCATGCAACGAGTTGAGCCTTAGATGAAGCAGGAACCTTGGCAGGAGCAGCAACACTGTGTACCTGAAACGCTCCGGTAGTGGGGTATGAACTAATGCCAGGCAGCGCCTGAGTGGCACGCCGTGCAGGAGTGGAAGAAGGTTCCCACAGCGTGATGTTGAGTAGTTCTTCAGCGTTGACATGTTTGCGAGTAAAGCCACCGCGCACAACGTTGTCGCTGGTGTTCATTACTTCAATTGCAGAACCATTGAGATACGCATGCAGCGTTCCGGCTTCAAGCAGCAAACATTCGCCCGCAGCAAGCTCTACCCGATGCATGAGAAGTGCAATGAGAAGCGCGGGGTCGTTCGGAAAGGTAACTTGCAATTCGTTGGCCCATGGAGGAAGTTGTGCAGGAATACGTAATGCATTACCGGTTAGCGCTTCGCGCGCAAAGGCCTGCAAGCCGTTTTGTTCAAGGTAGTCGGCCAGATCGTTCCACTGCATTGCACGGAACCAGCCCACAGAACTTGCCACATAATGGAAGCCGCAGAGTGCGGTAAAGGCAGTGAGTGCAATGAGTAGTTCGGGTTTATCGGAACTATCGCGGTAAATGCGCTGTGGAGAAGACGTGGAAATTCCTGCACTCTCTTCACGCTCGAAACCTGCATGTGCCTGTGTTGCGGTGGGGTGGACCTGCAAAGAAAGTGGCGATGCCGCCGACAGAAACTTCACCATGAAAGGAAGCGGGCCCGCAACATTGGCCAGTGCTTCTTGCGTGGCTGAGAGTACAGCGGGGCCATCGGCGTGTGTGCCAAACCAAACTTCTGCAAGTGGTTGTGGGGTGAGGGGAGCGCCAACAAAACCATAGAGAAATTGCTGATCTCCCCAGTCGTAATGTTTGTGTACTCCACTCACCAGTTGCATGTCAGCTTCCTGATTTACAAATATGTGCAATGTGTTGTGCGGCTTGCGCCACAGCTACGTTGCTGCGCTCACCTGTGGCACGGTCACGTACTTCAACAACGCCTTCAAGGAGCCCTTTACCCACCACCACAATGGTGGGCATTCCGAGCAGTTCCGCATCTTTAAATTTCACGCCAGGTGAAACGCCAATGCGGTCGTCGAGCAATACGGTGACGCCTGCACGATGGAGTTCCTGTGCAAGCTTTTCGCCTGCTACCGAAATGTCATCGCCAGCCTTGCCGGTAATGACAACGTGCACATCGGCAGGAGCAATGGCACGCGGCCAACACAACCCAAGTTCGTCGTAGCAAGTTTCTGCAACCACTGCTACAGCGCGTGACACGCCAATGCCATAGGAACCCATAGTGACCACCGATTGCTTGCCATTGTGGTCGAGCACCTTCAAGTCGAGTGCTTCTGCATATTTGCGACCCAGTTGGAACACGTGGCCAATTTCAATGCCGCGGTCGATGCTCATGGGTGCAGCGCAATGTGGGCAGGCATCGCCGGCACGCACCTCTGCAGCTTCAATCGACCCGTCGCATGCAAAGTCACGTCCGTAAACAAAGTTGATGACGTGCTGACCCTTGGCGTTTGCGCCAGTGACCCACGCCGAACCTTCTACAACGCGAGTGTCGAGAAGGTAACGAATGCCAGAGGCGCGAGTTGTGCCCAGCGCATCGGGGCCAATGTAGCCCTTGACCAATGCAGGGAATTTGGCAAAGGCTGCATCATCAAATGGTTCTACTTCACTTGGCGACAATTGAGCCTCGAGGCGCTTCATGTCTACTTCGCGGTCTCCGGGTACACCCACTGCAAGTGGTTCACTAGTTCCGTCGGGATGCTTCACCATGACAATGACATTTTTCAATGTGTCTGCTGCTGCAAATGCGGCACCGGTAGGTGAGTGATGCGAGGTGGTGTTGAGCAATGCAACGAGAGAATCGATGGTGGGTGTTTGCGGTGTGTCTACAACAAGCGCAGGCGGAACATCAACATTGGCGACGGCAGTAACGCGTACTTGCACCGCCTCGGTATTTGCTGCGTAGTCGCAAGAGGTGCAACGCACAAAAGTATCTTCGCCCACTTCGCACTCGGCAAGAAATTCTTCCGATTGTGAACCGCCCATAGCGCCAGACATTGCCGACACCACAACATACGGAATTTTGAGGCGATCGAAAATACGAATGTATGCATCGCGGTGTGCTTGGTAGCTCGCTGCCAAACCTGCTTCGTCGTTATCGAAACTGTATGAATCTTTCATGGTGAATTCGCGACCACGCAGCAGGCCCGCGCGAGGGCGAGCTTCATCGCGGTACTTCGTTTGAATTTGGTACAGCGAAACGGGAAGATCTTTGTAGCTCGAGTACAGGTCTTTCACGAGCAGCGTAAACATCTCTTCGTGGGTTGGGCCAAGGAGGTAGTCGACCCCGCGGCGGACTTGAAGGCGAAAAAGGGTGGGACCGTACTCGGTCCAGCGGTTGGTGGCCTCGTAGGGCTCGCGGGGAAGGAGGGCGGGAAAGTGAACTTCTTGGGCGCCGATGGCGTTCATTTCCTCGCGCACAATGTTTTCCACCTTGCGGTGGATTTCCCAACCAAGGGGGAGCCAGGTATAGCCACCCGGGGCCGCACGGCGAATATAGCCAGCGCGTACCAAGAGCTTGTGGCTCGGTACCTCAGCATCGGCAGGGTCGTCGCGCAAGGTACGCAGGAAAAGGTGGGAAAGGCGATGGATCACCCCCTTACGGTAATTCAGGT
>CAIOHI010000141.1 GCA_903858075.1 uncultured Actinomycetes bacterium | reverse complement strand
TCAGCGCAAGCTGTGGAAGGCAAGTCCGGTCGCCTGATCTATATGCGTTTACCAGTCCTCGAAGGAAGGGCGGTCCGCGAGGTGGGAGAACCCCACCTTCGACCCACTCTTTTTTCTCCAGCAATCTTCGGAGGAAGAAAAATGTCAATTAATTCAACTCGTCAGTTTCGTAGCGTTACCCGCCGCACCTTTTTAGCAGTCGGAGCCTCGGCTCTATTGTTTGCTGCCTGTGGAACAAGTGACCAATCGGCAGCCAACACGGTTGCCGACACTGTTGCTGAAGTCAGTACCGACACTGCGGCGCCAGAAGTATCAACGAACAAAATTGTTTCGTTGTCTGCCACGGCAACAGAAATGCTTTATGCCATTGGTGCGCAAGATCAACTAGTAGCGGTAGACAACTACAGCAATTATCCAGAAGCAGCGGCATCATTCGAAAACAAAATAGATGCAGCGCAGCCAAGTGCAGAAGCTATTGCTGCACTCGATGCAACAGTTGTTCTTCTTGCGTACGACCCGGGCAACTTGCAAACACAACTGGAAGCACTTGGAATCACAGTGTGGACAGGAGCAGCAGCCACAAGCTTTGACGACTCGTACAAGCAAATTACGGAACTCGGTGAACTAACTGGCAAGACAACAGAAGCCGAGGCACTTGTTGCTTCCATGAAGGCAGATATTGAGACAGCAGTATCTTCAATGGAGTTGCCAGATGCTCCCATCAGCTACTTCTATGAGCTCGACAACACTTACTACTCGGTGACGTCAAATACTTTTGTTGGCCAAATCATGTCGCAGTTCAAGTTGCAAAACATTGCCGATTTGGCTGAAGCAGGAAACGATTACCCACAACTTTCGCAAGAAGCAATTATTTCTGCAAACCCACAACTCATTTTCTTGGCCGATACTAAATGCTGTCAGCAAGATGCAAAGACAGTTGCAGTGCGACCAGGTTGGAATAAAATTGATGCAGTCACCAACGGCAATGTTGTAGAACTCGACGATGACGTGGCCTCGCGTTGGGGTCCCCGAGTTGTAGATCTTGTAAAACAAGTTGCAGCAGCAGTTGCAAAATTTGCTGAGACAAGTAAGTAGCAGTCAGCCATCTTTCCTTTAGCCGAAACAGTTGAGCAGCCGGTGCGCCGGTGGTGGATTCCCGCCGCTGGTGCACTGGCGCTTGTCTCTGTTTTGCTTGGTGCAATGGTGGGGCCAGCAGGGCCTACCTGGTGGCGGGTGCCATTGGCGTTGCTCGACCATCTGCCGTTGATCTCTATTGATAGCGGGGTCACATCTCGTGAGTGGACCATTATCTGGGACATTCGCATGCCACGGGTGGTGCTGGCTTCGTTGGTGGGGTCAATGCTGTCGTTGAGTGGTGCGAGTTACCAAGGGGTTTTCCGTAACCCATTAGTTGACCCGTATTTATTGGGTGTTGCAGCAGGAGCAGGACTCGGTGCAACTTTGGTCTTTACGTTGAATCGTTCAGGCTCAAGTACGTGGATCATTGACCCACTGCCACTCAGCGCTTTTGCAGGTGGGCTACTTGCGGTATTAGTTACCTACGTTGTGGGTACGGCTTTTGGTGGTCAGAAAAGTGCGTCAACTTTAGTTTTGGCTGGTGTTGCTGTGACTGCTCTTGCAACTGCTGTGCAGACTTTTGTATTGCAACGACATACCGACGTTGTGCGTCAAGTGTATTCCTGGATTCTCGGGCGTTTGAGTTCAGCAACTTGGGGAGACGTACGTCTTGTGCTTCCATATGTTGTTGTAAGTTCTGCCGTGCTATTCATGCATCGCCGACTGCTCGACATCATGCGCGTAGGTGATGACGAAGCAACAGCTTTGGGTGCCTCGGTCAATCGCGTGCGCATTGTTGTGGTCATTGCAGCAACCCTTGGTACATCGGCAGTAGTTGCCGTGAGTGGGCTCATTGGATTCGTAGGAATTATTGTTCCGCACGCAGTGCGCTTGCTTGCTGGCGCAAGTTACCGAGTAATAGTGCCGCTGAGTTTGTTAATGGGCGCTTCATTTCTCATCATTGCCGACATTCCTGGTCGTGTGCTACAGAACCCATCGGAAACACCAATTGGAGTTGTTACGGCTTTTCTTGGTGCACCGTTTTTCTTGCTGTTGTTGCGAACAAAGCAGGGAACAAGATGACCTCGCTACAGTTTTCTGGCGTGGGCGTGCGCTATGGGCAACACGATGCGCTCAATAATTTCACCGACACGGTGAAGCCAGGTGAGTGGCTATGCCTTATTGGGCCTAACGGTGCAGGAAAAAGTTCGTTGCTTCGCTCTGTTGCGGGTCTGGCAAAACACAGTGGCGAAATACGAGTTGATGGTTCGCCACTGCGTATGCGCTCAGCAAAGCGACGAGCACAACTTGTTGCATATGTGCCGCAGTCTCCTGTGCTCCCCGACGATATGACTGCGCGTGAATACGTTGTACTTGGCCGTAACCCTTTCATTAGTCATTTCGGAACAGAAACTAAACACGATTGGGCAATTGTGGCCGATGTCTTAAAGCGACTAGATCTCGTTGAACTTGCGCATCGCGCTGTGGGCACGCTTTCGGGCGGAGAAAAACAGCGTGTGGTTATTGCGCGTGCAATTGCCCAAGAGGCGCCTATTTTGCTCCTCGATGAGCCAACGAGTGCACTCGATATTGGACACCAACAGCAAGCATTGGAACTTGTCGACCAGTTACGCAAAGAGCATGGTCTCACAGTTGTCTCGGCTATGCACGACCTCACACTTGCTGGTTTGTATTCAGATCGGTTGTGTCTCTTGCATCAGGGGTATCGCGTAGTAAGTGGTACTGCAGCTGAAGTGCTGCGCCAAGAGACTTTGGCCGAGTTTTATGGGGTGTCTGCGCGCGTTCATCATGCAGAAGATGGAACTGTTGTGGTGATTCCCTATCGACAAGGGTCATTAGGGAACTAGCCTGAAATAGGCATGCATCAGTTCATTCACCGTCAACTATTGAGAAGCGCATTTTTGGTGATGTGTGTGTTTGGCATGCTTGTGCAAGGCGGGGCATTGGTTCGTGCCCAAGGCAATGCGGAACTGGATACAGCACTTTCTCTCACATCGGGACGATCTGTTGTTGTTGAGGTCAAAAATGGAAAAGTACAAAATGAGGTTGGGAGAAATGCCAATTCGTCAACGTACTTTTCACTGGCATCAGTCAGCAAAACTCTTACAGCTGCTTTAGTTTTGAAACTCGCAGAACAAAAGAAAATTGATTTAGATACTTCAATGAGAACATATCTCCCAGAGATATTCCCCCCATCAACCGCTGATGCATTTGGAGCACAGCCAGTGTGGGCTTTTTTGAATCATGCAACGGGAATGGCCTCACACAATTTTAAAGCTGTTACATCGGGGAAGACCACTTATCAGCAGTACGGCGAATTCGCTGCAACGTTGACTCCCTCTGCGCCAGTTGGCAGATATCTCTATTCCAATGACAACTATGTGCTGTTGACACTCCTCATTGAAAAAGTGACAAAACTCAAATTTGAGTCGGCTGCTTGGCGCATGGTGTGGCAACCACTTGGTGTTGCTGGTGGTTATTTGAATACAACAACACGTGCAACGCAAGTGCTCGGCGGGTCGGGTGCGTGGATGTCGTCAGCCCGCGATATTGCGGTTTTGTTTGATGCGTTGAACCCGCAAACGCCGGGCAAAAAAATTCTTACAACTCCCTGGCTTCAAAAAATGCATGAGGTGCGCTATTCAAGTGAGTATCGCAATGGCTTGCGCTACTTGAAAGGACGATGGGGCCACACCGGGTCGTTATCGAGGGCACGAACTGCAGTAATGGTGGGCAATGGTGGAACTGTTTACGTCGTATTATCGGAGGGGGCAACTCCGCAAAGCTCCGACAAACTATTTAATAGTTTGGCTGCAATAGATTCTCGACGAAAAGAGAAGTGATATGGATCCACAGAATTTAGATACCCGTTTTATTGACGACTGCGTTGCGGGCTGTGCAGCTTCACATCAGGCATTGCTGGCGATGCTCGGTTCCATTTCTCCTGACGACATCGACGTGTGGTGTGATCAGCCGTCACTTTTGCCTAAGTGGAGCAGAGGTTACGTATTGGCGCATTTGGCGCGCAACGCCGATAGCCACAGCCACCTCTTTTCGGAGGCTGCATTGGGTCGCGAAGGCGAACAATATGCCGGTGGGCTCAAAGGCCGTGCTGAGGGCATTGCAACCGAGGCGACGCTCAGTGGAAAAGAGTTAGTACATCGTACTCGCGAATCTATTTACCAACTTGAAGCCGCTTGGGCTCGTTCGCCCGGTGAAGCATGGCTCGGAAATGGAAAGAATGCCGTCGGTGCTCTATTGGCAATTGCCGATTTGCCGTTATTGCGTTGGCGTGAAATGGAAGTGCACATGCACGACCTCGGAATTGGTTTTACTTATGCTCAGTGGAATTCGCTCTACGTTCGACACGACCTTGCGCGAATGTCAATGAGATACACGAGTCGCTTACCAATGGGAATGACCGGCTTGCCGGCTATTGCGCTCGCGTTGTCGGAAAAGGAAAGGCTGGCGTGGCTTTTTGGTCGTGTCACTCCAGACGGTCTTGAGCAAGTGGACAACTTATAAATGCTCCGTAACTTTCTGCGCATCGTAGTTGTTGCTGTTGCATGTGTGCTGTGCGCACCCGCAGCAATGGCCTCTGCGCACGCTGTGCTCGATAATTCTGTTCCCACCTCTGGGGCAACACTTGAAGACACTCCTCTGCAAATTGTTTTAGATTTTGATGAGTCGGTTGAATCTTCGCTCGGCTATATCAAACTCTTTTCGAGTAGCGGTAAGCGGGTTCAACTTCCTGCGGTAAAAGCAGATGCATCAGATGCATCAATTGTTCGTGTTGTTCCACCAACACTGGCGCAAGATTCTTATGTGGCTGTGTACCGCGTCATTTCTGCAGACGGACACCCTGTAAAAGGAGCAATTACTTTTCGCGTAGGTGCTGGAGCAGTGTCAAACCTTGCATCGGTCATTGAGACAGCATTGCAAGATAGTGAAACATCGAATGCGGTGAAGGTTGCTATGGCCTTGATGCGTTTCATTTCGTATATCGCAATTTCCATAGTGCTCGCTGGAATTTTCTTTCTGTTGGGTAGTGATGCGCCAAGAAAAGGCTTGAATAGGGCAGTGGTACTGGCCGGCTCAGTCTTGGGCTTGTCTACCGCATTGCTCTATTTGTTGCATGGAATGAATGCTTCGGGCGGCACTTGGGGACAAATAGCGAACGTCAGCGTAGTAAAAGATGTTTTTGCGACGCAGGTAGGTGAATCATTATTTGCACGCATCGTCATTTCATTCCTGTTGGTTTGTGTCGTCGCACGATGGGGCAAATTTGTGGCGGTCTTCGCATTTGCGACCTTGCCCTTTACCTATGCATTTGCCGGGCACGCTGCAGTTGATTCTCCAGCTGCTCTGACCATTGCCCTACTGGCATTGCACGTGGCGGCAGTTGGAGTGTGGTGCGGAGGGCTGATTCTTTTGATATTCGTGAAAGATATTCGCACAACATCAATTGTGGAATGGTTTTCTCAGAGAGCTGCAATTCTCATTGCTGTTGTCGTGGCGACCGGAGTAGTGCAAGCCCTGTTGCTCATGGACGGCATTGGAAATCTTACGAAGACTTCGTATGGCAAAGCCCTTCTTGCCAAGGTGTGTGTTGTGGGCATCATGCTCATTTGCGCAGCAATTGTTCGTCGGCGGTTCTACGAAAGTGGCGTGAGTCGGCTACGGGCAGTTCTGTGTGCTGAAGTTCTTGTGGGTCTTGTTGTGTTGTCTATTACATCGGGAATGGTTGCCGCATCGCCACGCCCAACGGTGAGCAACGCCCCATTCTCAACTGCTTTGGTGCAAGGTGACGTCATTGCAAACATCACCATTTCCCCGCCACGGGTAGGCGAATCTGAGATGCATGTCATTGTGTCGCCGCCTAACGGGTCTTTAGACCCTGTGCTGGCAATAAAGGCACGGTTCTCGTTGGTAAGTGGCAGTGTTCCGCCTATTCAGGCCGAGCTCAATGCCGTAGGCCCAAATCACTTTGTGGGGTACATCCAATTTGTGTATCCAGGAGAGTGGAAAGTTGATGTCATCGTTTCGTCCGATGCGAATAGCGAAGTTCTGTATTCCACTCAGGTGAAAATTAAATAGTTACGAACACTCAAAGTAAACAAGATGGTGCGACATGCCTGTTGCTTCATCTAAAAATGCGTCGCCAACAGTGGTGAAGTCATTTCTTTCGTAGAATTTCAATGCGCTATCACGAGCCCGTGCCCACACAATGCCGGCACCGTTGCGTTGAGCAAGTTGAATTCCGTAGAGCAGAAGCTCTGCCCCTAGGCCTGTGCTTTGGAGTGATTGATCGACTGCCATGCCTCGTAACTGAGTATCGAAATTATTGCTATGGGCATGGGGAAGAGGAAACACTTTGGTCAGCCAACTTGAAGTTCCCACAATCTCTTCATGTTTGTACAGCGCAAGATGTGTGGTGATTTCCCAGTCATCTTCTGTGTACCTGGGGTCTTGTGAAGGAGTGCCATCGCGCAGCACTTTCATACGTATTGGCAAAATCTCTTGCGTTGAAGCCGTGGCAATGCGGAAGTGTGGGGGCAGGGTCATGATGCTGATATGAGGTCGGAGAACTGCACTACGCGGTCGGCAATGGTTGCTGCTTCGTGGCGATCGTGCGTTACCAGTATTGCAGTGATGCCCGAGGCCGTGAGCGCAGTACGAAGATCTTTGGCAAGATCAATACGTAGGTGTTCGTCGAGTCCGGTGAGTGGTTCGTCAAGAAGCAGCAGTGACGGTGCGGGGGCCAGTGCTCGTGCAATAGTTACTCGAGTGGTTTCGCCACCAGAAAGATGGGCTACGTCACGCTGCGAGAAGTTGGACATGTGAACGAGGTTGAGCATTTCCTTCACTCGATGCGCTTGTGACTCTTTGCTGTCTTTGCGCATTTTGAGGCCATAGGCGATGTTTTCACTCACCGTGAGGTGTGGAAACAGAAATGTTCCTTGAAACACCATGCCAATATTGCGCCGGTGTGGTGCAACGTTGGTGATGTCATCTCCTTGGAGTTGAACGGTTCCTGAACTCGCAGGAGTGAGCCCACAGATGATGCGTAATAGCGAAGATTTCCCGGAGCCACTGGGTCCGAGAATTGCCACAATTTCGCCTTCGCTGATTTCAAGTGACAGGTGATGGAAAATTGGAGTGATTTCACCCGGTACTTGAAATGACAATTGAGAAATGTTGAGGAATGGAGACGTCACTGAGTTCTCTTCTTTCTATTGAATTGAACTACGTACTCAACAATAAGCGTAATGGCGATGCACGAGAAAGCCAGCAGGCAAGCAGAAGCGATTGCTTGCTTTTGTAGTTGTTCACCTGGCCGTGAAAGTAATTGGCCAATACGCATTGCAAGAGTTTCATTGCCGTGCCTGGTGAGGAGGCTTGATGCCCCAAACTCACCGAGTGAAATGGTGAAGGCAAATGAGGCGGAAATTGCGAGGGGGCGAAGAAGGAAGCGGAGGTCGATGCTCTTCCATGCTTCCCATGGAGATGCGCCGAGCAATAGGGCGTTCTCTCGTAACTCGGGCTGAATTTCACGTGCTGCTGGCGTAATGATGCGCACAACAAATGGCAATGCAACAGCACAATGCACCACGGCGATGAGCCACAGAGACCCACGCCAATTCACTGGCTCAGACCGAAAGGCGAGCAGGTAGCCAAGGCCTAGTGCAACTGCCGAAATGATAATGGGCAACGAAGTAAGTGCTTGAACAAACATATGAAACCGCGTGCGAGTGGAATACGCAATTGCGAGTGCTGAGCCAGTGCCAAACAAAAGCGCCATCACGGCGGCGAAGAGGGCGATTCCAAGAGAGGTGAAAAACGATGTCCACATGTCGCTCGTTGCCCAATATGAAAATGTAAAGCCCTGAGAAGACTGTAAAGAATCTGCGAAAAGTATGGCTATAGGTAACAGAGTTCCTACTGCAATGAGAGTTGCTGCAACGGAGAAAAACACGCGCTTGATGTTTCGCTCAGAAGAAAGCGGCATGAGGTTCTGCTGTGCAAGAGAAATACTCTTTTGACGATGGGTAAGTGCAAGAACTAACAAGATGATGAAGAGTTGCCATACAACAAGGGCACTTGCTTGGGGCATATTGCCGAGGAAAAAGGCATACCGGTAAATCTCAGTTTCAATAGTAGGGAAGCGTGGACCCGCAAGTACTCGCGCTGCGCCATACGTACTAAAACAAAAGATAAAGACGATGCTCCCTGCACCAATGATGCTGTTGCGCAACAGTGGGAAAGTAATTGTTCGAAAATTAGTAAAGGGTGTTGCTCCAAGTAAAGCAGCGTTGTCGTTAAACGCAGTAGGAAGTTTTTCCCATCGGCTTCCCACCACTCGCACAACAACAGCAATATTGAGATAGATGTGAGCCAAGATGAGTGGCGTCGGCCCCGATTGGTAAGACGCTGTTGACAATGAAGAAAAAGCTATGCCCACCACAACGGTGGGGAGAACAAATGGCACAAAGGTAAGTGCGCGAATGATTTGCCGTGCTCTAAAGGAATATCGACTCAGAGCCAATGCCGCAGGTATGCCAATAGCAAGTGTGGCGATAGTGCTGATCACAGCCTGCCAAGTGGTGAACCACAGCATCTGGCGAAGTTGAGAGTCGCTGATAACCCGCAACAGAGATGACTGATCGATGCTTTCTAACAGCACGACAAGCGTTGGCCACATCACAAACACACTCAAAAAAATGAAACCTGGCAGAAAAAGCCAAGGAGCATTCTTGAAAATGTGTACGCGATGAGGTGCGGTCATGGTGCTATCGCAAGGCGATTGAGCTCCAAGTATCTACCCAAGTCGCCCGGTTTTCTTCAGTAGTTGCGGGGTCCATTGTGTAAGGCTTTGTGGGTTGTGCAGCGAAGGAAGTAAACACTTCGGGAAGGACAACATTTTTATTGACAGGGTTCACAAACAGTGTCAGGGGTAGGTCACTTTGAAATGTTGTGTCTGCAAGGTAATCAATGAGAAGTTGTGCCGCCTTCTCATTTTTGGAACCTCGTAGAATTCCAGCAAACTCCACCTGATGAAAGCACGTTGTGTCAATGACGGCTGTTGGGGGTTCGCTCACCGGTGGTTCGGAGTACACCACTTCTGCGGGTGGGCTAGAGGCGTAACTCACAACAAGTGGGCGCGTGCCCTTTCCGGATGAGCCGGAAAATTCAATGGTGTATGCCTCGGTCCATCCGTCGACAACTTTGACACCATTCGTGCGTAACTTCTTCCAGTAGCTTTGCCAACCGTCTTCCCCGAATGCCGCAATAGTGGAGAGAAGAAAAGCGAGTCCTGGAGAAGAAGATGCTGGGTTCTGAACCACAAGGAGGTCTTTGTATGCAGGTAGTGCCAAATCTTCAAGAGACTTTGGAGGGGAAATATTGCGTTGAGAGAACCATTTTTTGTCGTAGTTAATACACACGTCGCCTGTATCAACCGGGGTAACTACACCTTTGGGTTGAGTGAGCTCTATAACGTCGGCCGCCATGTTCTTAGTGAGCGGCGAAGTGTATGAGGAGAATACTTCTCCTTTAATAGCTCTCGTGAGAAATGTATTGTCAACGCCCCAAAGTACATCACCTTCCGGATTGCCAGACGTAAGTATTGCTTTCGAAATGAGTTGACCGGTATCTCCACCAAGAATGACTTCAACGGTGATTCCGGTTTCCTTGGTGAACTCATTAAAAATTCCTTCGGTTGGCAAGAAAGAGTCGTAAGCCAGAAGCGTCAGTTTTTTAGTTTCCACTTCGTTGCTTCCAGCGCATCCGCTGAACACTGCTGCTACGCAAAAAAGTATGACTATATATTTTTTCATTTCTTAACTTTCTTGTGATATCTGTGTGAATGCTTCAGGTTGTACAACAAGTAGTGCCCCAGACTGTAAGGAAATGTCTCCAGACGTCCCAGTGAGTTCGTTGCTGACGCCACGGCTCACCCAAGGGGCAAGACTCTCGTTGCGAAGTTGCCAGCGGAGCCCTTCTGTGCTGATGCCATGTGCAATACCGTTCATTGCATGAAGGGCAACAAGCGAATTCTGTGTTCCCGATATCTCAAGTGAACTTGGTCCGTGAAGAGCAAATACGTGAGCGGTATCAATGAACGCTTCAATCTTTATATGCGCCCACTCAGGGTGAAACAGCGCAGTGAGGAGCCCATGGGCATGGTCGAAACGTCCCCCGCCAGCACTGACGACAATAATTCTGTGAGCACCTAGATCTACTGCGTGAGAAAGTGCGAGCTCAGTATCGGTGAAGTCTTTATCGGTAGATGCAGAGATGAAATCAATTTCTAGTGAATGGGCGAATGCGAGCGCTTCCTTGCTCACTGAATCGGAATCGCCAACCACAACATCGGGGGTGACGCCGAGGGCAAGTGCATGGTCGAGTCCGGAGTCGGCTGCAATATTCCACTGTGCTTGAGGAAGAAACTGCGACAGATGGGGAAGCGGCGCATTGCCGCCAGCAAAGATGAGAGCTGTGTTGTTCTGAATATGCGTTTTATTATTCACCCGTATTCCCTCCGCTGGAATTACCCAGATCAGGTTCTTGGGTCGGTAGCGGCGGCTACCCTCTCAGCCTGCCGAACCAGCAAGCTCCCCTTCAGTTGTTTATAGGTTACAGCTCTGCAGTCGGCCTTGCGATGTCAGGCTCTATAAAGATGATGCGTGCACGTGGGTAGGCCTCTCGTACGCACGCCTCGGCGTTGTCAATTGCAACAGCAAGTTCGTTCATGGTGAGGTGAGGTGAGAACTCAATCTTCGCTGCCACAAGTACGTCTTCGGGTCCAAGGTGCTCTGTGCGGAGATGAATGACCTGCAGTACATCTTGGGCATTTACCAGCGATGCGTGAATGAGTTTTTCGTCGCTCGCAGTTGCTGATTCGCCAATGAGAAGGCTTTTCATTTCAATTGCCAAAACAATTGCAATAACGATGAGCAGAACTCCGATAGATGCAGAACCCACTGCGTCCCAGCGTGGTTCATGGGTGAAGTGGCTCATCAATACACCAAAGAGCGCAAGGCATAATCCAATTTCGGCACCAATGTCTTCGAGTAGAACCACGGGGAGCTCGGGTTGTTTTGCCTCGCGAATAAAACTCCACCAACTTTGATTCGGATCTTTGATGTGGCGTGCTTCTTCAACGGCGGTACGCAATGAGTATGTCTCTAACAGAATTGCGACAATAAGAATTCCTATTGCAATACCAAAGCCATCACTTTCATGAGGGTGGATGAGTTTTTGAATTCCCTCATATAAGGCAAAGACTCCGCCCATGCTGAAAAGAACTAGTGCAACGACGAAAGCCCAAAAATAACGCTCACGTCCAAAACCAAATGGGTGTCGGCCAGTTGCAGTTTTCTTTGAGCGGTTGCCACCAAGCAAAAGGAGTGCTTGGTTGCCGGTGTCGGCCAGCGAGTGGGCCGATTCAGCAAGGAGAGAAGCTGACGAGGTGAGTAGGAAACCGGTGAACTTTGCAATAGCGATTCCCAGATTGGCGAAAAACGCAGCGAATATTGCTTTGCGACTACCTTCATGCATGAGAAGATGTTGCCATAGTTCGGGGCGTTGTTACTAACAGAAATGTGAATAGGGGAATTTATGGGCGTGCTCAGTGGGCGAGTTGCATTAGTAACAGGCGGTGGCCGTGGCATTGGCCGTGGAATCAGTGAACTTCTAGCGGCACAAGGTGCTGCTGTGGCAATTAATTATCACAGTGGCAAAGAAGGTGCTGAAGAAACTTTGCAAGCAATTCTGCAAGACGGTGGAAATGCAAAAATTTATGGAGCTTCAGTTGCCGACTATGAAGAGAGCAACAAAATGGTCGGTGAAATTATTCGCGACTTTGGCCATATTGACATTTTGGTGAACAACGCAGGCATCGCATCACGTGGCAAAGCAGTTGCCGATACCGATGCCGCTGAGGTAGAGAAGTTGCTAGCTGTTCATGCGGTCGGTGCTCATCAACTTTGTGCAGCAGTGCTGCCGAGCATGCGTACCCAAGAGCGCGGCGACATTGTTTTTATTTCTTCAGTTGCTACAGCAAACAACTCTGCTAAGGGCGCGCCGTACAACATGGGTAAAGCCGCCATGGAGGCGTTGGCCTTCACGTTGGCTAAGGAAGAACGAAAGCACGGCGTTCGTGTAAATATTGCCGCCCCGGGGTTGGTAGAGACCGACATGGGTGTTCGTTTGTCGCGTTCATTAACCGGCAATAAAGAACTCACCGACCTCAGGTCGCTCGATGAGAACGCCCCCTTTGGGCATGTTTGCCAACCCAGTGATGTGGCCAATGTGGTGCTGTGGTTCTGTTCTCCTGGTTCGGCCTATGTCACAGGGCAACGCGTGCAATGCGATGGCGGGGGAGCCATTTCGAGTTATTAGCTCCGATGGCGTCTCTGCTCAGAGGCAGGTAGCCTTCACAAGGTGACCACAGAAACAACTGAGACCCCAAAAGTCAGCCCATTCGATACGCCAGCGAGCCCTGTTGAATACATCGTGTCGGTGACCCCTGAAGCAGTTGCCAAACTCATTGAACTGCGCGATGAAGAGCCAGAAAAAGATCGCTTAGGACTGCGCATTGAAGTGGTGAGTAGCCCAGGTGAAGACTTCCGCTACGACCTGTCTTTCGATGTTGTAACCCAAGCTGCTTTCGCCGATGAAGTACGCACCACCGATGGTATTAAAACAATTGTCGCCGCAAACAGCATCGATCTTTTGCAGGGCTCAATTCTTGATTACTCCGCTGCACAGGGTCTTATTATTCGTAATCCAAATAAGCCGCTTGCTGCCAGTGTTGAAGGTCTCGTTCGCAACGATGAATTATCGGCCAACATTGAAACTGTGTTAGCCGGAGAAGTGAACCCCGCACTTGCTTCCCACGGCGGGTTCGTTACTTTCATGGGTCACGACACCGAAGGCACGGCGTATCTCACCATGGGCGGCGGGTGCCACGGTTGCTCTATGAGTCGAATGACCATGTTGGAAGGTGTGCAAACAACGTTGCTGGAAAAGGTTCCTGGCGTTCTGAAGGTTCGCGACCTCACCGACCACACATCTGGCGATAACCCCTACTACACCTAGTTCTCCACATTCCAGCAGCTCGTTCTCACGGGCTACTCTCGGAGTATGACGGGAATTATTTCATATGGCGCTTACATTCCGTATTGGCGCCTGCAGCGCAGCACGCTTGCAGCGGCCCTTGGTTCAAAAGGGGCAAAAGGCGCACGCGCTGTAGCAAGTTTCGACGAAGACACCACTTCAATGGGCGTTGAAGCTAGTCGTATTGCTTTACGTGGAGTCAGTGAAACTTATTCTCCACAGTCATTGTGGTTTGCGACTACCGAACCTGGGTATCTCGACAAAACAAATGCAAATGCAATTCATGCAGCACTGAGCCTCAACACCTCGGTAAACGCTTTCGATTGTCTGGGTTCAGTGAGAAGCGGCATAGCAGCCATGCATGCTGCAGCGTGTGGAAACTCAATGGCAGTTCTCAGCGATATTCGCACTGGCCTCCCCGGTGGAAACGATGAATCAATGGGGGGCGACGGCGCTGCATCATTTTGCTTTGGCTCTGAAAACGTCATTGCTGAATTGTTAAGCACTGGTACATCCACATCTGAATTTGTTGATAGGTGGAGAATTCCGGGCGAAAAAGCGAGCAAGCAATGGGAAGAACGATTTGGCGAATATGCCTACGCACCGCTCGTAGCAGTTGCATTTAACGAAGCATTGGAAAAGGCAAACCTCACTGCTGCCGATGTTTCGCACAGCATCTTTTCTGGTTTGCATACGCGTGCCGTGAAAGCTGCACCTCAATCTTGTGGCATTAACCTCGACACTCTGCGCGACGATTTTGCCGCAACGCTTGGAAATTCTGGAACCGCACATTGGGGCGTCATGCTGGCCAATGTTCTCGATACGGCTCGACCAAATGAGGTCATCGCCATTGTGGTGTTGGCCGACGGGGTCAATGTCATTTTGCTACGCACCACTGAAGCACTAGTCGCTCATCAAAAGCAACAAGACAACTCGCTCACCGTGCAAGCTCAAATTGCTGCTGGTCGCAATGACTTGTCGTATGCGCAGTTCCTTACATGGCGTGGATTCTTGCATCGTGAACCACCTCGTCGCCCAGAGCCCGATCGTCCGGCTGGCCCGCCAAGTTTGCGCACGGCTGCATGGAAATATGGTTTATATGGAAGCCGCGACGAAAGCGGGTTCATCTATTTGCCGCCATCACGCGTCAGTTTGCAGTCGGGCAGTATCGACAACATGGAAATGGTGCGGATGGCAGATATTCGCGCAACCATTGCTACCTACACGGTCGACCATTTAGCGTTCAGCATGAGCCCGCCAGTCGTTGCAGCAGTTATTGACTTCGACGGTGGTGGGCGTTTCCAATGTGAACTGACCGACGTCGACCCAGCAACCGTGAAAATTGGCGACAGGGTTGAAATGTCGTTCCGCAGGCTCTATACGCAAGATGGAATTCATAACTATTTTTGGAAAGCAAAGCCTGTTCGCACAGGCGTGAAATAAATCGGGGGACATATGGCAAGTCATGGAATTCGCGACAAAGTAGCAATTATCGGTATGGGTTGCACCAACTTTGGTGAGCATTGGAACAAGAGCACCGATGACCTGCTCATCGATTCCTCGAGTGCAGCATTGGCTAATGCAGGAATCACCCTCGACGATGTAGATGCATTTTGGTTAGGAACAATGGGTTCTGGTTTATCTGGGCTGACGCTCAGTAGACCGTTGAAAATTCAACACAAACCAGTGACACACGTAGAGAATTATTGTGCAACGGGTAGCGAAGCATTTCGCAATGCGTGTTATGCCGTTGCGTCTGGTGCCTACGACATAGTGATGGCAATTGGCGTGGAGAAGCTCAAAGATTCTGGTTACTCTGGTTTAGTAGTAAGTGCACCTGCGGGTGACGGCACTCAAGCAACGGTCACTGCACCTGCAAGTTTTTCATTGTTAGCTCCTGCGTATGCAAACAAATACGGGGTAGATGAAGCAGAATTGAAAGACGTACTCACTCGTATTGCATGGAAAAACCACCGCAATGGCGCGTTGAACTCGCGAGCTCAATTTAAAAAAGAAGTGTCAAAGGAAACCATTGCTGCTTCTCCACTTATTGCGGGTCAGCTCGGCATTTTCGATTGCAGCGGAGTGAGCGATGGCTCTGCAGCGGCAATTATTGTGCGCGTAGAAGATGCGCATAAATACACCGACCGGCCAATCTATGTGAAAGCACTGTCGTTCGTGGCGGGGCCGGCCGCTGGCCCAATCGACCCTTCCTATGACTACACCACATTTGACGAAGTGGTACACAGTGCTACCGATGCCTACAAGCAGGCTGGCATTACAGACCCACGTGCAGAGTTAGCAATGGCAGAAGTCCACGACTGCTTTACCCCAACCGAACTCGTGCTTATGGAAGACCTCGGTTTCGCCGAGCGCGGTACGGCATGGAAAGAAGTGCTTGCAGGAACCTATGACCTCGATGGCGAACTGCCTGTGAACCCCGATGGCGGGTTGAAGTCATTTGGTCACCCCATTGGGGCATCCGGTTTGCGCATGCTTTTTGAATGCTGGACACAATTGCGTGGCGAAGCTGGTGCTCGTCAAATTCCCGGCGTCGGTCAAAAAGATTCTGTGAAAACAAAAGCACTCACACATAACTTAGGTGGAGCTCCAGGGGCATGTGTGAGCTTTGTAAGTGTTGTGGGCAGCAAGCTCGATTAGCGAGTTGCAGAAAATGGTTCAACACTCAGTTGAGCATTTGTAAAAAGAGAATGTAAATGCGCAGCATGCTCTAACGAGACGTATCTGCGAATATATGAAACCAGCTGCGTACGAAACTCTTTTCCGTGACCTTTATTTGCACAAGAGAGGTGCGCAAGTTCGTGCAAAATAGTGTGTTGGGTGGGAGCAACCCCATTGACCAAAATGCACCAGTATTCACCAACAGCCACAGCTTCAATATGTGGTGGAAGATCGTGTGACTCAATGCGTGGTGGGTCAATGTCTTCTTGTTCACAAATCTCGTGCAACCATGTTCTTGCTTCAGATACGAGCAGCGCACGTGTTGGCATGGCTTCGGCAAATTTCTGCTCTACTTCGTATGTGAGCGCAATTTCTGTTGGGTTGCTCATGATGAGAGTTTCCCTTTGCCTAATGCCCGCGGGAATGATTTGAGACGATTTTTTGAACTGCTGAACTGGGCCCCTGCAGATTTACCGGCAGAAAATGCATCACGATCAGAAGAGTAAGTGGTTGAGGAACTACGTAAATGAGGAGTAGATAATCGCATTTCTGCATCAGCTCGTTTTGCTTGTTCCACCAAAACGAGCCCGGCACCTGGGGCTTCTCGAATCAGCGATGAATTTTCTTTTTTCAGTTTTTTGTCGACGCCAACGGTGAAACCTTGCCACCACGAGGTGCGAAACCGGCGGTCTCCTTGTGGCATGGTGCGTAATGCAAGCAGTTCGGCTGTTGTGAAGAGAACTTCAAGTGAATAAAGATCGTGAGGTGATCCGAATGCGACCATGGTGACCGTGTTCGGCGCTGTATCCATCATGTCTCGGTACGAAGCGCAATTCACTGCAAGTGAAATGACATGTAAAAGCGCCCCGCGGCGCACGCGGTATGGGCCGGCAAGTACGAATCGTTGAGAGGCGATTGAGTGATGGCGATTGCTTGCATTATCGGAAATGAAATCGGATTCCGAAATATTGTGCTTTTGCATCAGGCGAAATGCCAGTGTGAGTGCTGTTTCCGCTTCAGCTTGCGGAGTATTGGGGTGATTCGCCCGTTCTAATATGGCGCGAATTTTTTGACGCAGAGCAGAACTGTCCTCGGCCATGAAGTCAGAGTAGTTCGTGCAGTGAGGAGCAGTGGCATAAGGTGAACGAAGCGAGATGGAGGAAAAATGAAGTTTGCATTTGCGACAGCACCACAGGTTTGTACCTGGCAGGAAATGCTCAACATATGGACCGCGGCTGACGCCATTCCTTTTTGGGAGAGCGGCTGGACCTTCGACCACTTTGAACCAATTTTTACGGGCGACCGTTCGGGCCCGTGTATGGAAGGTTGGATCACCCTCACCGCATTATTGCAAGCCACTAAAAGGTTGCGCGGCGGAGTGATGGTGACGGGCATGGTGTATCGCCATCCAGCGGTGTTAGCAAATATGGCTGCAACGCTCGACCACACAAGCGGTGGTCGTTTGGAGTTCGGTGTCGGTGCGGCATGGAACGAAGACGAGTGCAAGGCTTATGGAATAGAACTCGGAACGATGACCGAAAGATTCGATCGTTTCGCTGAAGGTCTTGAAGTTATCAAGTTGATGCTGACGCAAAAGCAGAGCACTTTTAATGGAAAATACTTCACACTCACCGATGCCTACTGTGAGCCAAAACCTATTCAACAACCAATGCCACCCGTGCTCATTGGCGGTGGCGGTATGAAACGTACGTTGCCGCTCGTTGCACGATATGCAGATCACTGGAACTTCCCAGGTAACAGCGAAGATCCACTTGGTGATTTGAAGAAGTC
>CAIOHI010000140.1 GCA_903858075.1 uncultured Actinomycetes bacterium | reverse complement strand
CGTATGCATGTCGGAGTCAGAACGCACTCCCGGGTATCGGAAAAGGTCCCAAGTGCCACCAATGTCGGCGCGACCTTCAAGAATTGCGTAGGTCCGCGACGGGCACATGGTGTTGAGGTGATAACCCGCCCCGATGCCTGAAATACCCGCACCCACAACAAGAACATCTACGTGTTCGCTAGGTGCAGTGGAAGCGTCTTGAACCATCGAATTACCCTACATCCCTGCCATGTAACAGCCCATTTGTACTATGGAGCCGTGCAAACCATTTTTGGGCTCATCATTGGCCTCCTCATCGCTTCACTCGCTTTCCTCATAGTTCGCCAGCGCTCAGCACTTGGCAACGTGCAGGCACCTGTACACAACACCCCTATTGCTCCCGTCATGACCAATGAGCAAATATCTGCAACCGTCTCGGCCACGGTCAATACAGAAGTCAGTAAGGCAGTTCAGAGCGCTTTAGCTGAAGCACTCACCACCATGCGAACAAACGCCACCCAAGATCGCGAAGAGTCAATCAAATTAGCTTCTGCGCAAGTGGTGGAAAAAGGCGATGAACAGTTAGGCAAGCGTGCCGACATCATCGACAACACACTGAAGGCGGTACAAGACAACGTCACTCAGCGTCTCGCCGAGTTGAACACCGAACTCAAGTCGCTGCGCGATATGAACACCGAAAAGTTCAAAGGCGTCGACCAAGCAGTGTCAGATCTAGCCAAGCAAACCACCGACCTCAACAACGTGCTTTCTAGCTCACAAGCTCGCGGCCAGTGGGGCGAGCGCATGACCGAAGACCTTTTGCGCGCTGCCGGTCTGGTGGAAGGCATTAACTACGAAAAGCAAGACACCATTGAAGGCCGTGGCCGCCCCGACTACACGTTCTTGCTTCCACCCAACCGCGTTCTATATATGGACGTAAAAGTCCCTCTCGACTCGTATGCAAAATACGTAGCTGCTACCGAGCAGGCTTCGCGCAATGTGTTGAAAGCCGAATTCTTAAAAGCCGTTCGCGCCCGCGTCACCGAATTAGAGAAGCGCGACTACGCAACCAAAACCAACGAAATTTCGCTCGACTACGTGCTGTTGTTTGTGCCCAACGAAGGCATCAGCAGTTTCATTCATGA
Source organism: uncultured Actinomycetes bacterium (assembly GCA_903858075.1). GTDB lineage: Bacteria > Actinomycetota > Acidimicrobiia > Acidimicrobiales > Ilumatobacteraceae > F1-20-MAGs119. Next base: position 444 of record CAIOHI010000140.1, on the reverse strand, counting down.
AGCCGATTCCACCCTCATCGACTGGGCCCTTGAACGCAAGGTCGTATTGTGCTCGCCGCTGTCGCTGTATTCACTACTCGTAGTTGTGCGCCAAGCTGCCGACAGCTTCCACACTGAAGAAACAGCCGAGCAAATGATGCAACTGGTCAACAAGTTCAAAAAGCAATGGGAGCTGTACGTTAAGTCGCTGGAAAAAGTAAAAAAGGGCTTCGACTCCGTGCAAGACGACCTCGAGTCGCTCACCGTGGGCACACGTTTTAAGGGGCTCAACCGTGAAACAAAGAAAATTGATGAACTGCGCCAGCGCCGTAATATTCCAGAACTTGAGGAAAGTAACGAGCTATTCGTTATTGACGAAGACGATGATGACTCAAATGATGAACTTGGCTAGCGTTCAGTTGTGACAAACCTGTACAACATTGCCGACTTCGTTTCCTCTTTACG
>CAIOHI010000139.1 GCA_903858075.1 uncultured Actinomycetes bacterium | reverse complement strand
CACCAGTGATGTGCGATTTCATGAACTTTTTCTCAATATGATTTCGTCAGGTAGCACCGCTCATAGCGGTCGGTAACAAGTACATCTATAAGGGCAGGAAACATGTCAGGCCATTCCAAATGGGCAACGATCAAACACAAAAAGGCTGCTGTCGATAAGAAGCGTGGAAAGCTTTTTGCCAAGATGGCTCGCCAAATTGAAGTTGCCGCTCGCGAAGGTGGTGGCGACGCTGAAACCAATGCGGCACTGCGCACAGTTGTGCTCAAGGCGAAAGCCGGGCAAATGACAAACGAAGCTATTGATCGCGCAATCAAACGTGGAAGTGGCGAAGCAACTGGTGCGAACTATGAATCCATCACTTATGAGGGCTATGGGCCAGGTGGAGTTGCAATGTTGGTCGATGTGCTTACCGACAATCGCAATCGCACAGCATCAGACGTGCGCCTTGCTTTCTCGAAATTTGGTGGTGCAATGGCCGAGCCCGGAGCAGTGGGTTGGCAGTTTTCGCGGAGAGGAGTCATCATTGTCGACGGGGTTGCCTCGGAAGATGATGTAATGACTGTCGCGCTTGAATCTGGTGCTGACGATATTGAACGTGATGGCGATGTGTGGCGTGTAACAACAGAGCCATCGGCAATGTGGAACGTCAAAACTGCGCTGGAAGCAGCGAAGTTCTCGGTACTCGATGCGGAAAGTACCATGGTGTCAGACACATCAATTCCTGTGTCTGACGTTGAAGATGCACGTAAGGTTCTTCGTATCATGGACATGTTGGAAGATAACGACGACGTCCAAGACGTTTATTCTAATTTTGATATAGCCGAAGAAATTATGGCGGAGATGGATCAATGAGTATTTCAGTTGGAGACCAAGCACCCGATTTTTCACTCGTGGGCACAGGCAATGTGACCCACTCGTTAAATGCTTACAAAGGGAAAACAGTTGTTCTTGTTTTCTACCCAGGCGACAACACCCCGGTGTGCACCAAGCAACTCGTGTGCTACAACAATGAACTTGCTCAATTCAGCGAGTTAGATGCGCAGGTTCTTGCTCTCTCGGCGCAAGATCTCGAGAGTCACGAAAAATTTGCTGCTCAGCACGGTTTCCAGTTCCCGCTGCTAGCCGACACAGAAAAATCGGTTGCTCGTGCGTACGGAGTTCTGGGGCCACTCGGCATTCCACGGCGCAGCGTTTTCGTCATCGACGCTTCCGGGGTGGTGCGCTATGTGCACCGGGCCCTTGTGGGGGTTACATTCCGCCCAGTGGAAGAACTGATTGCCGCTATTTCCGCAGCAAATGCTTAACTTAGCCAACCTATTTGGCTACAATCAAACGTATGTTCGTACCCGAAAAGGCCCCTCAAGCCTCGCCTGTTGTGTTGGGCATCGATCCAGGGCTCACTCGGTGTGGCTACGCAGTGTTGCGGCGCACTTCTGGGGGTAAATACGAGGCCGAAGCTTTGGCTCTTGGGGTCATTCGTACTGAACCAAGCGAACACCTGGCCAATCGTCTTGCTCAGGTGCATGAAGACATCACCGATCTACTTGCTGAATTTTCACCTGATGCTGTTGTTATTGAGCAGGTCTTTCTTCACCACAACGTGCGTACGGCAATGAGCGTTGCGCAGGTCAGTGGTGTCGTATTGTCGTTGGCCGCACTTGCAGGTTGTGCGGTGGCCCAATACACGCCTACTCAGGTAAAGGGCGCTGTTGCCGGCTGGGGTCAGGCCGATAAAACGCAAATTCAAAAAATGGTCAAGGCTCGCCTCGGTTTGGCATCGCTGCCGCAACCCGCCGATGCCGCCGATGCTGCTGCTTTAGCCCTCTGCCATCTTGCAATGTCGCCTGCACTTTCTGGGGCCAACGCGCGTATTTCACGCAGGGTTGCTTCATGATTGGCTCATTACGCGGAACAGTTCTTGAGCGCAATGCTCCTGCCCATGTGCTTGTTGAAGTGTCGGGTGTGGGGTACATCGTTGCGGTCACACCACGAGTTTTTGGTGAGCTCGAACCCACAACAGCTTGTTTTTTATATGTTCATCATCAAGTTCGCGAAGACGCGCAAACATTATTTGGTTTCCTTACGCGTGAAGAACGTGACAGCTTTCAAATTCTTATTGCGGCCCACGGAGTGGGGCCTTCAATGGCAATGGCAGTTTTGGCAACACACTCTCCGAAAGGTTTGCAAAATATCGTCATCACTTCCGATCTTGCAGCGTTGACTATGGTCCCAGGTGTAGGCAAAAAAACCGCTGAACGACTTCTCGTTGAATTACGTGGCAAGTTCGACATGCTCGACCTGCCAAATAGCAGCGGAGCAGAATCACAAGGCACTTCGTCGCTCGGAGATCTACGCGAAGCGCTCGTGGGGTTGGGCTACGACAACGAGGAAATCCGTTCTGTCCTGTCCGAATTGAACCCTGCGACCGATGCCACGTTAGAAAAGGTGTTGCGCGATGCCTTGCAAATTCTCGGAGCTCGACGTGCGTGACGAGTTTGTAGATCCGCATATATTGACGCCGCATCACACAGAACGTGAGGTGGAAATAGAGAGCGAAGAGTCGGGGTTGCGTCCACGCCTGCTTGACGACTTCATTGGTCAGCGCGAGCTCAAAGAACATTTGCGCATTGTTCTCACTGCGGCGCGGCAGCGTTCGCAAGCAGCCGATCACGTCCTTTTGGCGGGTCCTCCGGGGCTCGGAAAAACCACAATGGCATGCATCATTGCTGAAGAGATGGGTGCAAAATTGCACATCACTTCAGGGCCCGCGCTTGAACGGGCTGGCGACCTTGCAGCAATTCTCACCAAACTTGGTGAGCACGACGTGTTGTTCATCGATGAAATTCATCGCCTGTCGCGCTCGGTTGAAGAAATTATGTATCCAGCAATGGAAGATTTCCAAATAGACATTGTTGTAGGCAAAGGCCCTGCAGCATCATCTATTCGGTTATCGCTGCCACCGTTTACCTTGGTAGGTGCAACTACTCGCACCGGAATGATTACTGGACCTCTGCGTGACCGTTTCGGTTTAGTGAGCCGTCTCGATTTCTACGATGAAGAAGAGCTCACCGCAATTGTTCTACGTGCTGCTCGCATTTTAAATATCACCATTGACGACGATGGTGCAGCGCAAATTGCACGTCGCAGTCGGGGAACTCCACGAATTGCAAACCGACTATTGCGTCGCGTGCGCGATTATGCAGAAGTGAATCACCCAACACCATCGGGCGAGGGAATAATCGACGCAGGTATTGCGGCCGATGCGCTGGTTCTTTTTGGGGTCGATGCTCGCGGGCTCGACAAAGTAGACCGCGCCATTCTTTCTGCATTGTGCAAACAATTTGGTGGAGGCCCTGTTGGGCTCACCACGCTGGCTATCAGCGTTAGTGAACAACCCGAAACGGTTGAAGATGTATATGAGCCATTCCTTATTCAGCAAGGCTTCTTGTCGCGCACTCCGCGCGGTCGTATTGCAATGCCGGCAGCTTTTGAACATCTCAATATGGCGCCACCTGAACGCTTTCCCTCGTAGTCTTGAACGGTGCAACTCGCCGATATCGACTACAACTTGCCCGACCACTTCATTGCACAAGTGCCTATGGAGCCCCGCGACGCCGCACGCATGTTGGTCTATGTCAGCGGAGTAGTGCAACATAAAAAGGTTTCCGATATCACCGATTTTTTGCAAGCAGGTGATGTTCTAGTGGTGAATGAAACCCGAGTGCTGCCAAGTCGGCTATCACTCACCCGCAGCACGGGAGGTCGGGTAGAAGTGTTGCTTCTTGAACCCTTGCAAGACGATGACAGCGAATGGGAAGCGCTCATTCGGCCTGGTCGAAAAATGCGAGACGGTGAACTTCTTGCTACGTCCTCGGGCGAAGAATTTGCTGAGGTGCTGGGGCGGTCATCTGCTGGCGATACCTTTCGCATCAGGTTATGTGTCGGAGCCACCTCTGGTGAACGTAGAGCCGCAATAGAGGCAGTGGGGGCATTGCCATTGCCTCCGTACATCACGACCACGTTGGAAGATCTTGAGCGCTATCAAACTGTTTATGCCCATGAGGCAAAGTCATCTGCTGCACCAACTGCTGGCTTGCATTTCACTTCTGAGTTACTCGAGAAGATCGAGAAAATGGGTGTGAAAATTGCAAAGGTTGAATTAGTCGTTGGTCTTGACACCTTTAAACCAGTCGATGAAGAGAACCCCCTTAATCACGTCATTCACTCCGAGTGGTACAACGTTCCACAAGAAACAATGCAACTTGTGACTAACGCAAAGCGAGTGGTTGCTGTAGGTACCACTTCGGTGCGCGCGCTTGAGTCGGTAGCGGTTGCAGGGGAACTCACTGGTCGCACACGACTCTTCATTACGCCTGGATACTCGTGGAAATACGTTGACCTCATGATGACCAACTTCCATATGCCAAGAACAACACTGTTGCTCATGGTGCAGGCGTTCATCGGAGAGAAATGGCGAGATCTCTATGCTGAAGCCCAACAAGAGAATTATCGTTTCTTATCTTTTGGCGATGCCATGCTTCTTGCTCGGTTCAACAACCCAACGACGGAAAGTGACCTCTAGTGCATCCAGTTTCATTTGAAGTGCAAGCGTTAGAGGGCACAGCTCGTGCCGGCGTGGCAACCACTGCTCACGGAAGTTATACAACTCCGTGTTTTATGCCGGTGGGCACTCGTGGTGCCGTGCGGTATCTCAGCGCGGTCGACTATGAAGATCTTGGAGCGCAAATTGTTTTGGGCAACACGTATCACCTCATGTTGCGTCCGGGGGCCGACACGGTGGAAGCACTGGGTGGTCTCGGAAAATTCGCAAGTTGGGGTGGGCTCACGCTCACCGACTCGGGTGGTTTCCAGGTTTTCTCTCTAGAACCCAAAGTCGATGATGACGGAGTGACTTTCAAGTCGACATACGACGGATCTCTGCACCGGTACACACCTGAAACTGCGGTGGAAGTGCAACAGAAACTTGGTGCGACAATTCAGATGGTTCTCGACGTGTGTCCACCTTTGCCATCTGAACCACATGTAGTTGAACTGGCATTGAAACGCACCTCCATGTGGGCTGAGCGTGCTCGTGAGCACCACACTCGCGCAGACCAGGCGTTGTTTGGCATTGTGCAGGGTGGCATCAACCCAGAACTTCGTGCACGTAGTGCCACTTCAACAGCTGCTTTAGAATTTGATGGTTACGGCATTGGTGGTCTCTCTGTCGGAGAATCACGCGAAGAGATGTTGCCCGCATTGGCTGCTGCGTTGCAGAACCTGCCCACAGATCGACCCCGGTATCTCATGGGCGTGGGCGACCCGGCTTCGCTCATTGAGGCAGTCAACTTAGGAGTCGACCAATTTGACTGTGTGCTACAAACCCGTTTGGGCCGCCACGGGACTGCTCTCACGAGTACTGGAAAATTGAATATGAAAAATGCCCAATACGGACTGCAAGATCTGCCGCTCGATGCAGAATGCGCGTGCATGGTCTGTCGTCGACATTCTCGGGCCTATATTCGCCACTTATTTCAAACATCCGAGCCAACTGCCTCTCGATTGGTGTCATATCACAACATTGCATGGACTTTTGCCCTCATGGCCGAGATGCGTGAAGCGATAGGAAATGGCACATTTCAGCAAATGAGACAACGGGTAATGGGAGTCTGGGGCTCATAGTGGCTACGCTTGTCGCCATGTCTCTTTCCCCAACTGCTCTCCTTGCCGCCGAAAAATCCTCAGGCGGGGGTTCCGCCATATTTCAACTCTTTTTCTTCGGCCTCATTTTTGTGGCTATGTACTTCCTTCTCATTCGTCCACAGCGTAAGCGGGCTAAAGATGCCCAAGAGTTGGTGCGGGCAGTTCAAATTGGCGACGAAGTACAGATGTCCTCAGGTTTCATTGGCTTCGTTACCGGCTTCGATGAAGATGACAGCGCAGGCAGTGTTGTCTGGGTCGAATTGGTTGAAGGTGTAGAAGTGCGAGCGCTGAAATCTGCAATTGTGCGTCGTATTGAAGTTCGCACCGAGGTCGCTGCTGTTGAGAGCGATGACTCTGACGATTCAGACAAGTAGTTCGCCACATGCGTCGTAAACTTCTTTTCACACTCATTGCCACTGTCTTCGTTTCGATGGCGTTAGTTGGCGGAAACCTCATCGCAGGAAACAAGCCCTCTTTGGGTCTCGACCTTCAAGGCGGGGCCTCAGTTACCCTCGAGCCAAAAGGTGACTTCGACACCGCTGCATTAGACGTAGCTGTGGAAATTATTCGCGCTCGCGTTGACTCTATTGGAGTAGCCGAGCCAGAAATCATCCGCCAGGGCAGCACTGTGGTCATCAACCTGCCAGGCGTGAAAGACCAAGAACGAGCCCTTGAAATTGTTGGGCGTACGGGTGAAGTATTGCTTCGCCCGGTACTGCAGTCGGGCATGAGAAACACCGACGAAACCACAACCACAATCGCTGGTCAGACCACATTGCCCGGAGCAACATCGTCCACAGTCGCTGGCGCTACAACAACGGTCGCTGGTGCTACCACCACTGTTGCTGGCGCTACAACAACAGTGGCTGCCTCAACAACGAGTCAGCCGGCAAGTTCAGGCGGGCTCGGCAGTTCTCGCCGCCCGATGAGTGCAGCAACCACAACAACTCCAACAACTAGTCCTGCAACGTCCGCCCCATCAACCACGGTGGGTTCGGGTGAGGTGGGGGCCACTACAACAACTGTTGCTGTTGCTGTCTCACCTTCGGTTCCACAGCAAGACATTTCTATGACCAACGAACCTTCTAAGCAAGCAATTTTAGAGGGTCGCGATGGCCTCGTGTACTTCACAGGTCCATCGCAAGCCGACGGGCAAGTATTCGCCAACGATGCTGCAGCACAAATCAATAGTGGTTCGTGGGTCGTTGCCGTCGGTTTGCGCGGTGGCGCAACCGGTGAAGATAAGTGGAACGCTCTAGCGGCACAGTGCTTCCAAAAAGCAGCTACCTGCCCAACCGGTCAAATTGCCATCGTTCTCGACGGTGTTGTTATTTCAGCGCCTGTTGTACAAACGGCAAACTTCAGTGGCAGCGTGCAAATTAGCGGCGACTTCAAAGAGGCAGAAGCGAAAGATTTAGCCAAAATTCTTGAGTTCGGTGCTGTACCGGTTCGGTTTGATTCACCAACAGCACAAACCGTGTCTGCGACCTTAGGGAAAGATTCGCTCAACGCGGCTTTAATTTCAGGTCTCGTTGGCGTTTTGCTCGTGCTGCTTTTCCTCTTTTTCTACTATCGGCGTTTAGCCGTTGTGGTCTTGGGTGGTTTAGCAATTTCTGGCATGTTGCAGTGGAGTGCAATTTCTTGGCTTTCGCAGCGCAACGGGCTTGCTCTGTCGTTGTCAGGCATCACCGGAATCATTGTTTCTGTTGGCGTCACCGTCGACTCTTACGTAGTGTTCTTCGAGAAGTTGAAAGACGACGTTCTGGGTGGAAAGACGTTGAAGAACTCCGCTTCGCGCAGTTTCGATTCCGCATGGCGAACCATTGTTGCTGCCGACACGGTGTCGCTCATTGGTGCAGTTGTGCTGTGGTTCCTTACCGTTGGCTCGGTGAGAGGTTTCGCCTTCTTCCTTGGGCTCTCCACCTTGTGCGACATCATCGTTGCGTACTTCTTCACACGCCCAACAGTTATTTTGATGTCTCGCTCAAAGTGGATGAACGGCGCCAAAATGTTTGGTGTGCGAGCCCGTCGTACTGACGGTGGAAATGATTTACTTGCGGAAAGTTCAACAGAAGGTGTGGTGGCGCGATGAGCAGTCGCTGGGGTCGTCTATATAACGGTGAAACAACAATTGACTTTGTTGGTCGCCGCTGGTGGGGTTTCATTGCATCGGGAACCTTGGTGCTCGTCACGCTCTTCTCCCTTCTATTTCAGGGTCTTAATTTAGGTATCGACTTTGAGGGTGGAGTGGCATGGGAAGCTCCGGTGAAAAACGGGCTCACCATTGAATCTGCAACAGCAATTCTCGAAGACAACAACATCGAATCACGTAACGCAAAAGTGCAAACGCTTGGTAGTGGCGCAGGAGAGCGTATTCGTCTTCAGGTAGACGACCAAACCGCTGAAGTTCGTAGCGCTGTGCAAAAGTCACTGGCCGACGCGGCAAAAGTGGAAGTTGGAGAAGTAAGCGTTTCCAGCGTCAGTTCGTCTTGGGGTCGCAGTATCACCATCAAAGCAATTCGTGCTCTGCTTGTGTTCTTCCTGTTGGTTTCGTTGTACATCGCATGGCGTTTCGAATGGAAGATGGCAATAGCGGCCATTATGGCAATGGTTCACGACGTTGTAATTAGCGTTGGCGTGTACTCGCTTCTCGGTTTTGAAGTGACTCCTTCAACGGTAATTGCGTTTCTCACCATTTTGGGTTTCTCGCTGTACGACACCATCGTGGTGTTCGACAAAGTGCACGACAACACCAGCCGTTTTAGTGCCTCACGTGTTTCATACGAAGACATTGTCAACGTTTCCATGAACCAGGTGCTCATGCGCTCGCTCAATACCAGCCTTGCCGCGGTATTGCCTGTGTTGTCGTTGCTCATTCTCGGCTCCGGAGTTTTCGGAGCCGTTGCACTGCAAGAGTTTGCCTTGGCATTGTTCGTAGGTCTCTTAACGGGTGCCTATTCTTCAATATTTATTGCAACGCCGTTGCTGTCTATTTTGAAGTCTCGCGAACCAAAGTTCCGTTCACTTATTGGTCAGCGCTCGTTGAAAGCCGACATGACTACTTTGATGCAAACAGGTTCGTCGGTTTCGCGCAAACAGTCTGCCCGTTCCGGAGCAGACGCCACTGGCGCAAAGGCCAACCCAGTAGATGCTGTGACGGCTGTGTTGTCGCATCCACCGCGTCCGCGCAAAAAGACACGCCGGTAATTTATGCATAACGACTCTTTGCAGAGGTACATCCGCAATATTGAAGATGTGCCAGCACCCGGAGTTACCTTTCGCGATATCACTCCGCTCATTGGTGATCCGCAAGGATTCACAGAGGCAGTGAATTCCATCGTTGCGATGTCACAGGGTTTGAAAATAGACAAAGTCGTTGGAATTGAAGCTCGTGGTTTTATTTTGGCAGCACCGGTTGCTTTCCATTTAGGTGCTGGTTTTGTTCCAGTGCGTAAAGCCGGAAAACTGCCTTGGGAAGTTGTTCGTGAGGAATACGCATTGGAATACGGAACAGACGTATTGGAGGCACATCGTGACGCGGTGCGCCCCGGAGACTCTGTGGTCATCGTTGACGACGTATTGGCAACCGGTGGAACCGCAAAAGCAGCAATCAAGCTCATTGAAGGTCTTGGTGCTCATGTAGCGGCCTTGCTGTTTCTCATTGAACTTGATGCGCTTGGCGGTCGAGGCGTATTGGTTGGGCACACCATCAACTCGGTGATGACGTACAGGTAGCACGTATGGCTTCGGGTGACCGCGTTCTTCCTTGGAGGCGCAGTTCCGCAGCGCCTGCAGAAGAACTTGCCCCGCTGCTTGCGGCCTATCGGTCGCGCCATCCAAAAGCATCAATCGCTCTCATCAATAAGGCATACGTCACTGCGCGAGGTGCGCACCAGCATCAGCTGCGGGGAAGTGGCGAGTCGTACATTAACCACCCAATTGCTGTAGCAAAAATTGTTGCCGACATTGGGCTCGACGATATTTCCCTTGCAGCTGCGCTGTTACACGACGCTGTTGAAGATACAGAAATAACGCTCGAAGAAGTTGAACGTGATTTTGGAAAAGAAGTCGCAAGCATTGTCGATGGCGTTACCAAACTAGAACGTTTGCAGTTCGACTCGAAGGAAGCCCAACAAGCTGCAACGATGCGCAAAATGTTGGTTGCTATGGCGCGCGACATTCGCGTGTTGGTCATCAAGCTTGCCGACCGGTTGCACAACATGAGAACCCTTGCGGGAATGTCGGTAGAAAAACAACAGCGCATTGCGCATGAAACACTCGATATTTATGCTCCGCTTGCGCATCGCCTAGGCATGCAAGAAATGAAGCAGCAATTGGAAGATCTCTCATTTGCTGCTATTTACCCGAAACGATTTGCAGAGTTAGACCATCTTGTAGGCACACGTACTCCAGAAAGAGAGGTGTACCTCGCCAAGGTAGTTGGAGACGTGCAAATCAAACTTTCTGAATTGGGTATTAAAGCAGAAGTCACTGGTCGCGGTAAGCACCTGTGGAGTATTTACGAAAAGATGGTGCAAAAGAGTCGTGAATTCGACGAGATTTTCGATCTTGTTGCGGTGCGCATCATCGTCGATTCCGTCAAAGATTGTTATGGGGCTTTGGGTTGTATTCACGGGCGTTGGAAGCCAGTGGTAGGTCGTTTCAAAGACTACATCGCAATGCCAAAATTCAATTTGTATCAGTCTTTGCACACCACGGTCATCGGTCCGGAAGGTAAGCCCTTAGAGGTGCAAATTCGCACGCGCGAAATGCACAACAGAGCTGAGTGGGGAGTAGCGGCACACTATGCCTATAAAGATGGCACGGCCCCTGGCGATATCGACTGGCTGAATCGCATCATCGACTGGCAAGCCGATGTCGCCGACCCTACGCACTTCATGGAAGGCCTGAAGGAAGACCTCGTTCAAGATGAGTTGTTTGTGTTTACTCCGAAGGGCAAAGTTATTCCGTTGCCACTGCACTCCTCGCCGGTCGATTTTGCTTACGCAGTGCATACCGAAGTGGGTCATGCTTGCATTGGAGCAAAGGTAAATGGCCGACTCGTCACGTTGAACTATGAACTGCATTCGGGCGATACATGTGAAATATTTACCGCAAAATCTGATGATGCTGGGCCGTCGCGCGACTGGATGAATTTTGTCGCCAGCCCTCGAGCAAGGAACAAAATTCGGCAGTGGTTCTCCCGTGAGCGTCGTGATGAAATGATTGAGGTAGGCAGGGAAGACTTCATATCGGAATTACGACGAGAAGGTCTTCCTGTACACAGCATTTTGAGCTCCGATGCTCTGATGGCAGAAGTCAACGATGGTGGCCACGTAGACGTCGATTCGCTCTTTGCGGCAATTGGCGAACACCATGTGAGTGCGCGAGGTTTAGCTCAACGAATTGCACGTGTGATGGAGTTAGGTACCGACGGTGAAATTTTGGCCTCCGACCTGCGCGTTGATCGTCCACGACGGCTCACGCTGGAAGGCCCGGCAATACATGTAGATGGCCTCGACGACGTACTCGTACGACTGTCAACGTGTTGCACTCCTGTTCCTGGTGACGAAATTATGGGGTTCATAACGAAGGGTCGCGGAGTCAGCGTGCACCGTATTGATTGTTCGAATGCCGGGGCGCTCGTTCAAGAGCAGGCAAGTCGCGTGGTGGAAGTGGAATGGTCTGAGAACCAGCGCGGTTCTACTTTCAGGGCAAGTGTCGAGGTGGTCGCGCTCGACCGATCGCGTCTCTTGCGAGATGTGGCGAATGCCCTCTCTGACCATCATGTGAATATCGTCGCTTGCTCTACTCAAACAGGCCTCGACCGCGTAGCAAAAATGCGTTTCGAGTTTGAGTTGGCCGACCCGAACCATCTCGACGCGGTGTTGCGTACCATCAAAAATATTGATGGGGTATATGACTCATATCGTGTTCTGCCCGGAAATACCACGGGTTCGACCGACTCCGACGAGTAACCTCTTGTCGTGCCATCGTTTCAAACAACTCCCGGGACCCGCGATATTTTGCCTCCCGATGCAGCGCGCTGGCGTGCTTTTGTAGAGAAATTCGCTTCGGTCGTTTCGCTAGCGGGTTTTCAGCACATTGTGGTGCCGATGTTCGAAGATCTAGGAGTCTTTCAACGGCTTGGCGATGCAACTGACGTTGTCACCAAAGAAATGTACGACTTTATCGATAAGGGTGGTCGCCACGTTGCTTTGCGACCAGAACAAACTGCTGGAGTATGTCGTTCATTTGCCCAGCACCGACCAACGGCTCCCTGGAAGGTCTGGTACGGGGGCCCCAACTTTCGCTACGAACGTGCTCAGCATGGGCGCTATCGGCAATTCGACCAAGTAGGTGTTGAAGCCCTGGGGAGCGATGACCCGCTACTCGATGTGGAAGTTATTGCGTTGGCTGTCGATTTTTTTCACGATCTAGGTTTACGCAACGTTGTGTTGAACATTAATTCTCTCGGCGATTCAGGTGATCGCTCACGGTACGTCGATGCTCTTGCACAGTACTTCCAAAGCCATATTGAGAAATTGAGTCCTGAAAGTGTGGCAACACTTCAACGAAACCCACTACGGGTCCTCGACTCCAAGCGTGAGAATGAACAAAGTGTTGTATCGCAGGCTCCGTCAATTAGCGGCTATCTCAGCGACGAGGCTGCCTCGCACTTTGCACAGGTCAAGCAAGGTCTCGACGCCCTCGGCATTACTTATGTAGTCAACGAGCGCCTAGTGCGCGGGCTCGACTATTACTGTCGGACGACGTTTGAATTTCAATCCACTGCCTTGGAGTCTGCTCAAACCGCTGTTGGTGGGGGAGGGCGCTACGACGGGTTGGTAGAAGATCTCGGCGGCCCTGCAACTCCTGGTATCGGGTTTGCAATTGGGCTCGATCGAACACTTCTGGCATGTGATGCCGAGAATGTTTTCGCTCACCCGTCTACTCAAGCCGACGTGTTCGTTATCGACACCACGGGCGGAATGCAGGCACTGCAGTTGTGTCAACAATTTCGCAACGCAGGGCTCTCGTCGGAACGGACGTATGGCGCACGGGCAATGAAGGCTCAAATGAAAGCTGCCGACAAGTCGGGCGCGTCTTTTGCCGTCATCATTGGTACCGACGAATTGTCTCAAGGTGTTGCAACAGTGAAGTCAATGGTCGACGGGAATCAAGAGGAAATATCTCTCGAATCTGTCGTACGGCATGTGGCTACACAATTAGGAAAGGTAATTTCATGATTTCACAGTCAACCTCAATGCGTTCACATTTGTGTGGGGAGTTGCGTCCCGAGCACATCGGAACCACAGTGCAAATATGTGGCTGGTTGTCTCGGCGACGTGAACACGGTGAGCATTTAGCATTTTTCGATATTCGCGACCACTCCGGAATCGTTCAATGCGTTGTAGACCGCACGGTTGATGTGCGCTCCGAATATGTTGTGCGTATTACTGGTGTCGTTCGAGAACGTCCAGAGGGTACGTTGAACACACAGATACCGACAGGCGCTATAGAAATTGGTGATTGCGTAGTCGAGGTTCTTAATGAGTCTGAGCCGCCTCCATTCCCCATCGACTCACGGGCCGACGACGTCGATGAAAACATTCGTTTACGATTCCGCTATCTCGACATTCGTCGCGAGCGGATGCAGAAAAACCTCCGATTGCGCTCAAAAATCAACTCAGCCATCCGCGCCGCAATGGAACTGCAAGAGTTCGTAGAGGTGGAAACACCGTTCCTTATGCCGTCTACTCCTGAAGGCGCGCGTGAATTCCTTGTTCCTTCCCGCAAAGAGCCCGGCTCGTTTTATGCGCTGCCGCAGTCACCCCAATTGTGGAAGCAGTTGTTGATGGTGGCCGGAGTCGATAGGTATTTTCAAATTGCACGATGCCTGCGCGACGAAGACCTTCGCGCAGACCGTCAGTACGAATTCATGCAGCTAGATGCGGAAATGAGTTTCGTCACTCAGCCCGATGTTCTTGCTGCAATCGGAAAAGCAGTAACCGCTGCCGCCGAAGCTGCAACTGGTATTCCCGTTCCCCCCATCGAGCAAATCACTTGGCACGATGCCATGAATAGGTTCGGGGTCGATAAACCCGACCTACGTTTTGGGCTCGAGTTGCACGAACTCACCGACATTTTTGCAGGCACAGAATTCAAAGCATTCGCAACAGCGGCATCCATTAAAGGCATTCGTGTAGATGCTGCTACGTACCCAGAACAGGCAGCATCGGGTAGAGGCAGACTCGACGCACTCACTGACCGCGCTAAGCAGGTTGGTGCAAAAGGTTTGGTGTGGCTGCGCGTTACAGAAGGAAAGACATTTGAGTCTCCTGTAGCAAAGTT
>CAIOHI010000138.1 GCA_903858075.1 uncultured Actinomycetes bacterium | reverse complement strand
GAACCAGTGCATCGATGCCGCGCTTCACTTGCGTTTTAAAGAAGGTGTTGGCTTGTGCAGAACCCAGTGAGTAATTCACTCCGCCGCCAAGAACGTCGAGAACTTCCCATGCACCCAGTACGACCAGAGCCAACTGCCCTTTGGCCTTTTGAACCGAAGAAGTCCATTTCTTTTCCCAGCCACGGCAAAACTCAAATGATTGTTTGAAGTCAATAGATGGGCTGATGCCTGTGCCCGTGTCGTAAACACCACAACCCGACACGCCGCCATCGGTAGTGGTGAAAGTTTTTTCAATACCTACAGGAAGATTCTTGGCAAGGGCTTTCGCTTGCGAGTCGCCCACGATGACCAAACGAATGGGTTCGGCAAGGGTTGGCAAGGTTGTTGAAGGAGCAATTACTCCGTTCAAGGTGGTGGGAGTCGCCCCAGCAATTGTGGTGGTTGCCCCAAATTCCAGGTCATCGCCGTTGTCGACCGACAAATCAATTGGGGTAGTAAATGCCAACGCAATACTTACTGAAGCAATAAGTACCCCAGCCGCCGTTGCATAGCTACTTGCAATAATGACCATGTCGCGACGCGACGGGTGATTGATATTTCGCAAGGTCTCGCGGGCTCGCCCAATGAAGCCATTACGTATAGGCATTTCAATACAGCGGTACGACAACTCTGTAACTACTGCGGTAATAACTACTGCAATGAAAAACTTTGCTGCTGATTCACGCGCATTTATAAACAAGAAAATTGGCCAGTGCCAGAGATACAAACCGTATGAGCGCTTGCCTATTTCAACGAGTGGCGCATAACCAAGAAATTTCTGCACGCCTACTGCGTTGGGGTGCACTGCACACGCCACGAGCACCAATGAAGCAAGGGATACAAGAACTAAACCACCTCTGTATAACGGAGCACCAGAGACGGTAAGGCCTAAGGCCATAAGTACCAAGAGCGAACCGCTGACCAACGCCGCAAGGTTGAGAACGCGCTCTGGCATATCGGCCGCTGAGGTACGCCCTCGTTGTGCAATTCCTACAAGACGCCATGGCCTCCACAAGCAAGCGCCAGCGGCACCGAGTAGCAACCCGGTTGACCGCGTAATGGTGGAGAGATAGAGGAAGTTAATGCGGTCGCTGTTGCTTGAAGAGTATGCAACAGCTGTGAATACCATGATGAAAGCTGCAATAACAAGCAGCGCCTGAGCAACCTTGGCACGATTTTTACCCCATTTGAACAATGCAATGAACGCAATAGGCCACAGTAAATACCACTGTTCTTCTACTGCAAGTGACCATAAGTGGCGCAGTAGTGGTGGGTCTTTCGGGGCGAAATAGGGAACATCGCTTGAAAAAATTTGCCACCAGTTAGAGATGTAAAAAACTGCGGACAAAAAGTCGTGGCGCAACTGCCCCACTTTGTATTTTGAAAACAACAACGCCCAAGCAGATACCGCAACCAACATGGAAAAAAGTGCCGGGAGCAAACGCCGAGCGCGACGAAGCCAAAACTGGCGAAGAGAAATTCCTCCGGTATCTTCAGACTCTTCAAGCAACAGTGACGTAATGAGAAAACCACTGACGACAAAAAAGACCTCGACACCAATGAACCCACCACGGATCCAACTGAAATGTGCGTGATACAAAATAACTGCAAGAACCGCTAGAGCACGCAGGCCGTCGAGCGATGGAATGTAACCCATATGCGACGGACCCAGTTGAGCATCAAACGACGACAAACCGCTGAGCGCCCTGTTTTCACCGGCACCATTACGTTGGTTGTCGTTTTTAAAATGCTCTTTCATATGGATTATTTCCTACGAGAAACCGTAGCAAGTGCTGCTCCTGTAAGAACTGCAGCCACAACATACGGCCATGCAACACCAGCGTGATCGAAAAGTAGCCCAGCAATTGCTGGGCCAATGATGCGCGACAATGCCCCTGCAGATTGCTGAACACCCAATACTTCACCGCGACGGTCGGGAGACACCGAGTCGGCAACAACACTGGTGAGTGACGGCGTTACTAAACCTTGGCCCAGAGACAAGAGTGCAAGAGCAAGGAAGAGCACAACCCACACCTCGGCAATAGAAAGAACTAAGAACCCGGCAATGAGCGTGCCGAAACCCGCGATGAGGAGTCGCTGAGAACCAAAAGATTTTGTGAGTGGCCCAATGAGACCGCCCTGTACTACCACGAGCATTACTCCGACCACGAGAAACACTGCTGCGGCAGAACCTTCGGTGAGATGAAAACGACGCTCACCGAATAGGGCAAACGTTGCTTCAAACCCGGCGAATGCGGTGCCCGCTAACAACGCTGTAATAGTGAATTTGTTCCAAGCGAAACTTCTGCGCCGTGACGCAAACTGCACAGCATCACGTGCTTTTCCGATGTTCTGGTTTGTTTCGGGGAGCCGAATAAAAGCTGCAACTGCGTTGCACAGTGCAAAAACACCTGCAACATAAAATGGAACATGTGGGCCACCGAGTGCTGCAAGACCACCAATAGCGGGGCCAAATACAAAGCCCACACCAAATGCTGCACCCAGCATGCCCAGCAACCTGGCGCGCTGCTCGGGTGGCGCAATATCGGTAATGGCACTTTGCGCCACCGACACGCTGGCTCCTGATGCACCGTCGAGGAAACGGCCCAGAAAGAGCAACCACAAGGTTCCGGCAGCACCTGTAACGAAACTTCCGACCGCAGTGCCTAAGAGCGAAATGATGATGACAGGTTTACGACCAATGCGGTCAGACAAGCGACCCATAAAGGGTGCAAAGAAAAACTGCGCAATGGAGAATGACGTGAAAAGCAGCCCTACTTCAAAGCCACTTGCGCCAAACCGGTCTGCATAGCGGCCCAAAATGGGCACCACCATTCCGAAACCCACCATGTCGAGTGCAACGGTGCTCCAAATAACCCAGAAGCCGGCGGGAAACTTTGTGCGCTCAGCCACGCCGTACCTTTGTGCCTTCTTTCGTGGTTTCCACCACGTAGCCGGCAGCTTGGAGTTCATTACGCAATGCATCGGCCAATGCAAAATCTTTTGCAGCACGAGCGGCATCGAGCTGCTGGGCTTTCTCAGCAATGTCGGTGCTTACTTCAGCAAAGGCGTTGACCTGTAAACCAAAGGCAATACACATCTCTGCAACTGCACTTGCCAATGCTCCTGCTAGTGCATTGTCATTTACGTCGAGTGCAGCATTTGCTTTGCGAATGGTGTCGAACATTAATGCTGTTGCACCAGGTGTATCGAGATCGTTGTTCATTGCTGCACGAAATGATTGCAGTGTTGCTTCGTCAGCAGTTGCATCGGTTGATACTTCAGACATGCGAGCAAAGAAACCATCGATGCTGCCTACAACTTTGACCGAAGCATCAATGTTGTCTTGGCCAACACGAACCGGTGAGCGGTAATGCGTTTGCAACAAAAGCATGCGGTACGCACGCGGATCATAATGTTCCACCAAGTCAAGAAGATTGGTGACATTCCCCAAACTCTTCGACATTTTTTCACCGTCAGTGTCGACAACAAAACCATTGTGCATCCAGTGATTTGCAAAGGTTTTTCCTAAAGCAACAGCTTGGGCACGTTCGTTTTCATGGTGCGGGAAACGTAAGTCGGCGCCACCGCAATGCAGGTCGAACCCTTCACCGAGTAATTGCAAACTCATCACCACACACTCACTGTGCCAACCTGGACGACCGTCACCCCATGGCGACGGCCATGCGGGTTCACCGGGTTTTGTGAACTTCCATAATGCGAAATCGGCGGGGTGTTTTTTCTCATTCGCACCGAGTACTTCACGATCCCCGCCACCAGCAAGCATGTCTTCAAGTTTTTGATGAGCGAGCAAGCCGTAGTCGTCGACCGATGTGATGCTGAGATACACCCCATCGGACGTGGCGTAGGCGCGCTGTAAGCCAACGAGCTCGCCAATCATCGCCACCATCTGGTCGACATATTCGGTTGCATGGGGAATGTCGTTTGGCTTTTCTACATTGAGAGCCGCCATTGCTGAAAACCACATGGTTTCGCACTTTTGGGTAATTTCTGCCCACGGGCGGTTTTCGCGGTTGGCGCGGTCGATGATTTTGTCGTCAATGTCGGTGATATTGGAAACAAGGCGTACCTGGATGCCCGTCCAGGTGAGGTACCGGCGCAAAATATCGTAGACCAGGGTGGCTCGGCCATGCCCAAGGTGGGGTGGGCCATACACGGTGGGGCCGCACAGGTAGATGGAGAGGTGCCCGGGCTGGCGCATTGCAAGGGGTCGGACCTCTTGAGTGGCAGTGTCGTAGAGAGAAAGCACTCTTTGACTCTAGGGTAAGTGCCTATGTCTACACCTCTTGCGAAGCAATCTGTTCCCGAGAAACCGAGCCTG
>CAIOHI010000137.1 GCA_903858075.1 uncultured Actinomycetes bacterium | reverse complement strand
CTTGGAAACAATGTGTGTTGGCGGCGGTCAAGGCATGGCAATGATTGTTGAGCGCCTGAGCTAATTGCTGCTTTAAAACAAGCGGTGCTTGCGCGCCATCATTTGTGCAGTCACTGAGATCAACAGCATTAAACATGCGGCAACAATGAAAGTTGTTGCGGGTCCATAACGTCCGTAGAGAAGCGGGCTCGTGAACGCCATGAGTGAAGCAGCAACCAGGTTGCTCGCACCCGACAAGCCTTGTGCTGCTGCTGCACGCCCAGGCGGAGCAACTGCAGCCATTGTTGCTTGCGACGCGGGAACTGAGATCGCTTGAAATATGCCTTCCACCATTGAGACGATGATGATGGCAACGGGGGTAGTGAACAATCCGTAACTTCCCGTAATGGGAGCAACAATAAAGATGGCGTACAGCGCAACGCGCAGTGCACCCCATTTATCGGCAAGTCTTCCGCCGTAACGCGAGAGTAAAACAAAAGGCAACCCGTATAACAAAAATGACAGACCCACAATGAAGTTGGTCGCGCCACGGTCGGTGAGGTAGCGATCCCATAAGGCGTCATAAACACCAATCGGCAAGAAGAGGCTCATGGTGGTGAGCGCAGCAATGCGTACGCCAGGAAAACGGAACAACGTCAAGCTAAGTTTTTTCGACTCTGAGCTGTGCTCAAGTTGTGGCAAATGTTTCACCGACAAAATGAGTGCTGCAAAGAGCGCTATTCCTGCAAAAACAAGAAATGTGGAGCGCAAGCCAAGTGGGTCAAGCAGAATGCCACCGAGGAACGGCCCACCCACAATGCCTGCAGTTTCCATTCCGGCAAGTCGGCCAAGGCGTTCAGCGGCGCGATTTTTATCGAGGTGTGCTGCCACTGCACGTGCAGCAGGTTGAGTGCATCCAAAGGAAATGCCCACAATGGCACGCGCAATAATGAATTGCCACAGGGTGTTGCCGAAGGCGAAAAAGACCGAACCGCAACATGCAAAAACAAGACCTAAGACCATTAAGTTTTTTGGTTGTCGTGAATCGGCAAAGGGTGCGACAAAAACTTGAGTGATGAGCCCAACAAAAAAACCAATACCGGCAATGAGACCTAGGCCAGCATCACCAAAGCCGTACTTATCTTGAAGGTCACCTAGTGCGGCAAAGATGATGGAGTTCGACACCGCGGTTGCAAAGACCGCAAACATTAAGACGCTGATCGTTGCGGTATCGCGTTCTTCTTTGCTGTGGTGCTTCGCGGTGGTCATGAAGGTTCTTTAGCGTTGTGAGGCTTCGTGCAGTACGGCCTCATTAAATGTTGGCCAGTACTCCATGCCCCATTCGGTGAAATCGCGATTCGCGAGCATCACGCAAGCAACGTCGGCAACGGGGTCAACCCACAAGAAAGTGCCAGTTCCGCCAAAGTGGCCCCACGTTGCGCCACTGCTACTTGGTGCGGTCCAATGTGGGTGCTTTGTGCCGCGGAGTTCTGGGCCTAAGCCCCATGGGCAGGGGTCGAATCGTCCGAGGCCAGGAACAACGCCTTCAAGGCTAGGAAACTGTGCGGTTGTCATTTCACGCACGGTTTCACGCGACAAAAGAGTGGGGCGACGCAACTCGGCAGTGAACAATGCGCAGTCTGCAACATTGCTGCGTACATCTTTAGCGGGGGAGCCCTCGAGCACTGTAGAGGTGAGATTTAATGGCACACATACTGCTTCGTGCATGTACTCGTCGAAGGGCATCTCTGCTCGTTGCGCAATATGTTCGGCCAACATCTCGATTCCGGTATTGGAATAAATGCGTTTGCGTTCGGGCGATGTAATGGCGTTAATGCCATCGAATGAATAGCCGCCTGCGTGGCAGAGTAAGTGGCGAACAGTACAACCTTCTTGACCAACGGGGTCGGCAAGCGAAATGGTTCCGTCTTCAACGGCAATCATTGCTGCCCATGCAGTAAAGAGTTTGCTGACTGACGCAATGCGAACTGCTTTTGCAGTGTCACCATGAGTGATGGTTTCGCCACGGCGATTGATGACGGCAGCAGCTGAGAATTCAACTGGCCAGGTATCGAGGAGCGAGAAAGAGGAAAGTGTTTGAGTCATAGTGTGAGCAAAGCTCTATGCGTTCAGATTAGAACGAATGAGCTCGGCAACACGGAATGCCAAGTCGAGCGACTGGCGACCAGTTAAGCGGGGGTCACACACTGTTTGGTAACGGTCGTCAAGATCGGTGTCGCTCAGGGCATCGGTGCCGCCTAAGCATTCAGTGACCGCATCGCCAGTGAGTTCAATATGAATGCCACCGGGCCATGTGCCTTCTGCGCGGTGTGCGCGCACGAAGCCAGCAATTTCGGTAACGATGTCTTCAAAGCGACGTGTTTTGCGACCACCAGTAGAAGTGATGGTGTTGCCATGCATTGGGTCGCATGCCCACACCACGGGGTGCCCGGAATCGCGCACTGCCCGCAGGAGTGGGCGCAGTTTGTCTTCAACGTCGTTGGCGCCCATACGTGCAATGAGTGTGAGGCGACCAGGAATGCGGGTGGGGTTCAGTGCTTGGCACAGTTCAATAACGAACTCTGGGGTGGCAGTAGGCCCAACCTTGCAACCAACGGGGTTGTGCACGCCACGTAAGAATTCAATGTGTGCACCATCAAGTTGACGCGTGCGCTCACCAATCCACAACATGTGTGCTGAGCAGTCGTACCAATCGCCAGTGAGCGAGTCTTGGCGGGTGAGTGCTTCTTCATAACCCAAAATCAGTGCTTCATGTGAAGTGAACACATCAACTTCATGCAGGTTTGAATTGTTTTCGGTGTCAACACCACACGCACGCATGAAGTTCAGCGCGCGCTCTATTTCGTTTGCAAGGTCTTCGTAGCGTTGGCCTTCAGGAGAAGACCCAACGAACTCTTGAGTCCATGCGTGTACTCGGTTCAGGTCGGCAAAGCCACCCTTGGTGAAGGCGCGTAACAAGTTGAGCGTGCTTGCCGATTGGTGATACGCCTGAACCAGCCGGTCTGGGTTGGGTTGGCGTGCTTCTTCGGTTGCTGCTTCATTGTTAACAATGTGCCCACGGAAAGAAGGCAACATCAGGTCGCCTACTTTTTCAAAAGGCTGCGAACGTGGCTTTGCAAACTGGCCAGCCATACGGCCCACCTTCACCACGGGAACTCCCATTGAGTAGGTGAGTACTACAGCCATTTGTAAAATGACGCGGAGTTTTTCGCGAATATTGACTGCAGAAAACTCATCGAAGCTTTCGGCGCAGTCGCCGGCCTGCAACAAGAAGGCATTACCAGCAGCAACGTGCCCAAGTGCAACTTGGAGGTTGCGAGCTTCGCCAGCAAAGACCAATGGGGGAAACGCGGAAACCTGTTTCAATGCGCCCAAAAGAGCTGCATCGTCGGGCCACGCTGGTTGTTGTTCAGCGGGGAACGTGTGCCATGAATCGGGAGACCAGGTACGTGCCATAAGGTTTTGAAGCTGAAGAGTTAAGCGGCGTAGATGCGTTCAGCATCTTCACGCAAGCCAATAACCGCACGACTCACCAAGCGACGAGCAGCTTCGGCAGTAACGCCCAATGCTTCGCCCACTTCGCGGAATGACTTGCGCTCACCGTCGAGAAGCCCAAAGCGTGCTTCAACTGCGTAACGTGCGCGGTCGTCGAGCGTGCCAAGAAGCTCATCGAGCAACTCGCCATCAACAAGAGCCATGACGGCATCTTCAGGAGTGCCCTGACCGTTGTCCATGAGGTCGCCCAAAGTGGCATCGCCATCGTCGCCAACAGTTTTGTCGAGCGATACCGGTGTGGTGAGGCGATGCAATTCTGCATTACCAATATCGAGGTTTTCACCATCGCCCGATGACTGACGAAGTGCTGCACGCAAGCTTGCGGAACGATCGCCAGGAATACGAATAAGGCTTGCCTTTTGGTCGAGTGCACGACCAATGGCTTG
>CAIOHI010000136.1 GCA_903858075.1 uncultured Actinomycetes bacterium | reverse complement strand
CAGTTGCTCGACACATTGACTCCTGAAACCACCAAGCGTTTCATTCATCACTACAACATGGCTCCATGGGCTAACGGTGAAACAGGCCGCGTTGGTTCACCTAAGCGCCGCGAAATTGGCCACGGTGCATTGGCCGAGCGCGCGTTGTTGCCAGTAGTGCCAAGCCAAGAAGATTTCGCTTACACCATTCGTTTGGTGAGTGAAGTGATGTCGTCAAACGGTTCCACCTCAATGGGTTCGGTTTGTTCAGCAAGCCTCTCGCTCATGGACGCTGGTGTTCCCATCATTGCTCCTGTTGCAGGTATCGCAATGGGCTTGGTGTTTGCTGAAGGCAAGTACACCACGCTCACCGACATCTTGGGTGCAGAAGACGCTTTCGGCGATATGGACTTCAAAGTTGCCGGTACTGCCGACGCCATTACAGCGTTGCAACTCGACACAAAAATTGAAGGCATTCCAGCTGACGTGTTGATTGCTGCTCTCGACCAAGCAAAAGATGCACGTCTGGCTATTTTGGAAGTCATGAACGCAGCGCTTTCTGCTCCGCGTAGTGAAGTTGCTGAAACTGCTCCGAAAATTGTTTCATTCACTATTCCACTCGACAAAGTGGGAGAAGTTATTGGGCCAAAGGGCAAGGTCATCAACACCATTCAGCAAGAAACTGGTGCCGACATTGCAGTGAGCGACGATGGTGCCGTTGGCATCATCACCATTGGCTCACCGGACTCTGTGAAGGTGAACGATGCTCGCGAGCGCATTATGGCCATTGTTCAGCCACCAACTGCAGACCTCGGTGGCATCTACAACGGTCGCGTTGTAAGCATCACCAAGTTCGGTGCATTCGTCAACATCCTTCCTGGGCGTGACGGTCTTGTGCATATTTCAAAGTTGGGTAATGGCAAGCGCATCAACAATGTTGAAGATGTGCTTGAACTTGGCCAAGAAATTCAGGTTCGTGTTGACGACATCGACGACAAGGGCAAGGTCAGCCTCAGCCCCGTTGGTGAAGGCTTCGAATCGAGCGGCGATGCTGCTCCTCGTGAAGAACGTGCCCCCCGTGAAGAACGCGCACCGCGTGCCCCTCGCGAAGAGCGTGCTCCACGTGCCGAGCGCAGCGATGCGCCCGACAACGCAGTGGCAGTGAGCTTTGAAGATGAGTTCGAAAGTGAACTCACCGGCGAACTCGGTGACCTCGGTCCCGGCCGCGAAGCCGGTAACCGTGGTGGTGGCCGTGGCGATGACAATCGCCGTCGTCACCGCTAAATCTTCCTCAACAAACAAAAACGCAATTCATCCACAACCCCGACCGACTACGGTCGGGGTTGTGACGTTTTCAGCTGAGAATCCCATTCGTGTTGGTGTAGTAGGTGCAGGGGGCCGTATGGGCGCCACTGTGTGCGATGCCGTTGTTGCCGACCCTCGCTTGGTGCTTGTTGCCGCTGTCGACCCAATGCATGCTGGCAAAGAATGTCATGGTCTCACTATTGGCGCAGAACTGAAAACTCTTGCCGATGCGCAAGCAGAGGTTGTTGTCGACTTCACAGTCGCTGCTGCAGCACGCGTTACTTTGCCGTGGCTCGGCCTGCACGGTATGCATGCTGTGGTAGGAACCACTGGTTTTAACGATGCCGACATGGCAACGTTTAGGGAGTCATTTACACGTAGTAGTTGTCTCATTGCAGCAAACTTTGCCATTGGCGCGGTTCTCATGATGAAATTCGCTGAACAAGCAGCACCATATTTTGAGACTGCAGAAATTATTGAGTTCCATCACAATGCGAAAGCCGATGCGCCAAGTGGAACAGCGATGGTTACTGCGCAGCGTATGGCGGCAGCAAGTAGCGAATGGGCAAAAGATCCAACACAGCATGAGGTTGCTCCAGGGGCACGCGGCGGCGAAGGACCATCAGGTATTCGTGTTCATGCAGTGCGCATGGTGGGTATGACTGCATCACAAGAAGTCATATTGGGTACTGCGGGTCAAACACTCGTTATTCGCCACGACTCAAATGATCGTGTGAGTTTTATGCCTGGCGTTGTTCTTGCCTGTAAGCGTGTTGCCGAAACGCCGGGAATTACTCTCGGAATCGACTCGCTTCTTTAACCCTCATTCGACCCATCGTTATCGGGTGGGGCAAGAGGGCGACGCTTGTTCATTTGGAATGCTGAAATGGCAAAGAGCCCAAGGACGATGTACCACTGGTAGCTCTCAATTGATTTCAAGAACCAACGCACTTGGTCTTCAAAGATGTCTCCACCAATGCGCATCACAACGAGGCGAAAGCAAATAGCAGGAATGACAACTGCAAAAAATTGGCGAATACGCATTTGGCGGT
>CAIOHI010000135.1 GCA_903858075.1 uncultured Actinomycetes bacterium | reverse complement strand
TCGCTCGGTGGCGATGGAACCGTCTTGCGTGCAGTTCAAATTTTGGGCGGCCAAAACGTTCCAGTCCTCGGAGTCAATTTTGGAACGCTTGGTTATCTCACGAGTGTTGAGCCGTCACAGCTGCTCGACGTTCTCGAGGCACTGCACGCAGGGGTCATGCCGAAAGATGCGCGCCTCGAAAATCGAATGATGCTCAAAATACATGTGGCACAAAAAGATGGTGGTCGGCACACACTACGAGCACTGAATGAAGTAGTCGTGGAAAAAGTAGAGTCGGGCCATACTGTGCGCTTAGAAGTAGCAATCGATAAAAGTGTTTTTGCCACGTATTCGGCCGATGGTCTTATTGTGGCAACGCCCACTGGCTCTACTGCATATTCATTGTCGGCGCGTGGGCCTGTTTTGTCGCCACAACATCGGGCGATGGTGTTAACGCCAGTATCTCCACACATGTTGTTCGATAGGTCGTTGGTTCTCGACCCAGCCGAAGAGGTGTCAATTACTGTGCGTGGGCATCGCGACGTCACTTTGTCGGTCGATGGCTTGCATTTCGTTGCCCTGGGCCCCGAAGATGAAGTTCGCGTGGTCAGCGATGCTGCCACTGCGTGTTTCTTGCATATCGGCCAGCAACGGTTCCATCACATTTTGCGACAGAAGTTTGGTCTAGGAGACGATTAATGCTGGTGGAATTGCATGTTCATCAGTTAGGTATTATCGACTCGGTCACTCTTGTCTTTAAAAATGGACTCACTGCTTTCACGGGTGAAACTGGCGCGGGTAAAACCATGATCATCGAGGCAATTCATTTGCTCGTTGGTGGCAAAAGCGACGTCTCAATGGTTCGTCATGGATGTGATGAAGCGCGCGTAGAAGGGCGCTTCGTCGTCGGTGATGAAGAAGTCATTTTGAGCCGTGTTATTCCCGTGCAAGGGCGTTCGCGGGCCTATATCAATGGCAGTTTGGCAACCCTTGCACAACTCGCCGAAATGGGCGCTGACCTCGTCGATCTACACGGTCAACATGCGCATCAAAGTCTTCTCCATGAAAAAGCACAACGCGTAGCTCTCGACCAATTTGCAGATGTCGATATTTCCCCCGTCGCTCAGGCAAAAAGCGAACTTCGCCAATTGCGTCAAGATCTCGAATCGTTAGGCGGAGACGAACGCGCCCGTGTGCGAGAAATTGACCTTCTCCAATTCCAAATAGAAGAAATCAATGCTGCAACTATTTCCTCGGGGGCAGAAGACGAAGAGCTCCGCAAAGAAGAAGAAGCACTGGGTAATGCAGAGTCGTATCAAGCGGCTTTGAGGGGCGCCTACAGTTTTCTGTCTGATGCCAACACACAAGTGACGTCGGGTACAACGAATGCCAGCGATTCGCTGCGTGCCGCTCTTGGCTTATTGCAGGGCAAAGAAGCTTTTACTGAAATAGCACAGCGACTTTCCCTGTTGGTGGCCGAACTAGACGATGCTGCAGCAGTCGTGAGAGATCTCGCCGAAGCCAGCGAAGAAGACCCTGCACGCCTTGCCGAGGTCAGCGCCAGGCGCAAGGCCCTCAGCGACTTGTGTCGTAAGTATGGGCCATTGCTCGCCGATGTGCTGGAATACGGCCGTGCCAGCTCTGAGCGCCTGAGCGACCTGTTGGGCTATGAACAGCGAGCTCGTGAGCTCGAGGCGTCTATCGCTACAGCAATAGTGCGCGTGCGAAAAGCAGAAGCACAGGTGCGACTCAAGCGCGTTGAAGGTGCTCCGCAGTTCGCCAAGGCGGTGCAGAAACATCTCCGGTTGCTTGCGTTACCCGAAGCAGTGTTCCAGGTGAACTTTGCTCCAGAGTCTGAAGATCCGGCTGGCGATGCCCTGAACTTCCTGCTCTCGGCCAACCCCGGAAGCCCACCATTGCCCTTGTCTAAAGTTGCTTCCGGCGGTGAACTTGCGCGAGTCATGTTGGCTTTGCGGCTCGTGCTGACACAATCACCCCCAACTCTCATTTTCGACGAAGTCGATGCGGGAATAGGCGGAGCAGC
>CAIOHI010000134.1 GCA_903858075.1 uncultured Actinomycetes bacterium | reverse complement strand
TGCCTGGCCAGTGGCGATACACATCGCCCACGGTGAAGTCTTCTAAACAGCGGCCAAAGGGACGTTCATGAGTTGTCATACCGAAACGCTAACCCACTTGAGGCATAACACAAAAGTGCAGCGGCTAAGAACGACTACATCTTGCGCATGGGGCCAGAATCATCGTCTGGCAATGCAGGTAGCGGGTGTTGCCCCGTACGGTCGAGTGGAGCATGGCGCTCCACCCAGTCGATGTTGCTTTCACCCCTGCTCACCGCATCTTCAGCTACTTCACGCAACGACTTCAAGCGATCTTTCTTCTCGAGCGACCATGGGCCGACACGCAACGATAAATAGCACGCTGCACCAACAAGTATGGGTAACCAAAACTGCGCAAGCCGGTAGGTAAGCACGCCCACTGTTGCTGAACTACGTGACAAACCAAAGCCCACGATTGTCGGAATATAAATGCCTTCCACAATGCCGAGACCACCCGGCGTCAAAGGCACCACAGCCATTACGTTCGCTAATCCGAATGCAACAATGAGACCGTCAATGGCAATGTGTCCGCCAAAAGCACGCAAGAAAACAAATAGTGCAGCCATGTCGAATAGCCAGTTTGCTAACGCCCATCCAGCAACACGCCACAACAACTGTCGATCGGCAATGAGGCCTTCCAAGCGGTTACCCAGGTGTCGAATGACTTCACATGCGTGGTCGGCATCGATGCGCACGTGTTGTGCAAGCCAACGCACTGCACGTTCTGCACGACCTTGACCCTCTACCAAACCAAAAATGAGACCAGCAGCAACAAGCATGAGCACAATGCCCACTATGGCTGCAGCCCCGTACAACGCATTCACGCCTCGAAGTGGAATAGAGATGATGAGCCCCACCCACAAGATGAGATTCAACATCACAGCAGAACCAATTCCGGCTGTCGCTAATGCAAAGCCTGCATCGGGGCCTTGTATGCCCGACAACGTGAGCATTCGGTAACCGAGCGCCGAAGACGCCGCACTTCCACCAGGCATAATGCTGCCGAGTGACTTTGTGCTGAGCTGAATACGGAAAAGTCGCACCACTGGCATTTTGTGACCTTCACTACCCAACGCAGCACGCGTGAGTAACGAGTAACAAAAAAGCCCGATGAATTCCAGCACCACACCCAAAGCCAACATTGTCTTATCGACTTCAAAGAGGTCACTAAAGGCTTGACGAAAGCCCGGCACTAACGGGAAGACAAAAAAGTAGATGACTGCAGCAAAGCCAATGGTCTTCAAAGTGCGAATCCACACCTTGCGCCGAATGGCCGCTGCTTCAACCGAGAGGCCTGCAGAATTGCTTGGCTGATCGCCGCTCGTCTGCATTGTCATATGTTAGTTACCTTCTGCGCAATGCGCTGTAACTGATGCTGCACTGCCGATCGAAGAGATGTATCAGTTTTGCCTAATCGCACCATTACCAACTCTTTTTCGGGAATAACTACGGTGTATTGCCCCTCGTATCCCGTTGCAACGAGCGAGTTTTCACATTGTGGCCATACCCACCAATGCGCACCATACTGGGTTCCTGTTGCTGCATCGTTGGCCACAACTGTTCGCGCATGGTTCACCCAATAGTCGGGAAGAAGTTGCCTGCGCGTTCCATCAACTACAACGGAACCACCATTCATATACAACTCTCCAAATTTTAAGAAGTCACGAGCGGTTGCATACACATAGGAAGAACCAACAAAGTTGCCTGCTTCATCACACTTAGCAATTGCACTGGTCATGCCGAGTGGCTTGAAGAGCCGTGTCGACAAAAAATGCAAGAAGCGTTCTTCGCGATCTTGAACAGTTGTGGCCACAAGATCTCGACACAAAATGTCACCAATGCAACGACACAGAATGTTGGTGGTACCAGACGAATAGTTCCAAGTAGCTCCGATAGGCGTGACAAGTGGTAATGCTGCGGCATATTCACCGTGATCATTTATGCCCTTGCCAAACAACATGTCGATGACATGTGAATTTTCGCCATCAACATAATCTTCAACCCATTCCAGACCAGAGCGCATCTCTAAAAGGTCTTGCCACGTAATAGCCGCACGAGGAGTGCCCTGCCATTCGGCAACTGGTGCAGGAGCGGTCACGTCGACAAGACCGTCTTTCACCAGCATTCCCACCAGCGCATGGGTCATACTTTTTGCCATCGACCATGAAATGTGGGTGCTACTCGACCCACACGGCGTGGCATAGCCCGACCCATATGCCTCGAAGAGCATCTGGCCTTTGTATTGCACCAGCAATGCATGGGTTTCCCCGTGAGTTTCCACAGGAGCGATGAGTGGCTCACCAAAAGCCTGTGTTCCCCCCATAGATGAATTCTAGACATC
>CAIOHI010000133.1 GCA_903858075.1 uncultured Actinomycetes bacterium | reverse complement strand
TCGCTCGATACACAACTGTTGGCATCGTTGTTTCTTGGTTTAGCAATGGGTTTAGCGCTCATAGGAATGGCGGGCATTCCGCAAACCGACCCAGTTAACTGGCTGCAGATCGGCACACTGGTCGATAAAGTGGCGCGCCCTAAATAGTTTGGCTTACGGAGTAAAAGTAAGCGCTGTAAATGCCCCAAGGCCACTGGGGTCAAGCAGAGCCGCCGACTCACTTATCCGTGAGCGCATTTTCATTGCAGCAACATTAGGGGCGGCTGCAGCAGCCTCCCATGCTGCCTTGCCTTCAGCAACAAGTTCATCAATTCCCCACAGTTGCAAAAACTGCGACTGACTGCGTACCGACTCTGGAGCTTTGACCATGGCAAGTTGGTCAATCATCACTTGCGTAGTGATGTCTTGGTGCCCAGGAATTTGTAAATAATGCTGGCCTTTTTCATGCCCTACATATGTTCTTAGCCATTCGCGCCATGGCTGCGCCACTGCCATCGCGGTGAGTGGTGTGCAGTAATCAAAAATAAGCACACGGCCATTGTCTAATTTTTGTAATGCATTTCTGATCCATTCTTGTGCTTCTCTTTGAAGCGGCGCACGTGAGCCATGTTTGGCAAACGCCGGCAAAAACGGTGATGGCTCGGTGAGCGGTTTTAAAATTTCAACCAACTGATCACCATTCAGCCCAATCCAAGATTCACGCCACTCTTGGTCAAACACACATAAATCAAAAGCAAGGTTGTCGAGAAGCTCATTGGCAATCACAACTCCTGTGAATTTCCCCTCGGGCATTTCAGCAAGTGAGGTCACCTCGGAAGGGTGTTTCGCTCTTTGCTGGTCAGAAATTTCCACAGCTATATAGGTCCACACCTTGCTGCATTCAGGTTGAGCTGCCAGCAATCCACGTGCCAATGTTCCGGGACCAGCACCCACCTCTATGACAGTGAACGATGAAGGTGAACCCATTTCCTTCCACCACGCATCGAGTGCTCGCGCAAGCACGGCGGCAAAAAGTGGCCCCACTTCAGGAGAAGTAATGAAGTCGCCGCGTCGACCAGCTTCACCTCGACGTGCATAAAACCCATCAGCACCGTAAAGAACAATGTTTATGTACTCGCGAAATGGAATTGCTCCACCCGCAGCGCGAATGGTTTCGTGAAGAGAACTAGCCACCAAAGGCACTAGAGAACACTGCGATATCGCCGAAGTGCAAAGCCACGCCCGGCAAAATTCCCAGAGCAAGTGTTGCTAAACCAGTGATGCCGAGTGCCAATTTGATTGGCGCAGGTGTAGCAATTGCCGACGTATCGCCATTAGGAACGGGACGCATCCACATTTCACGCATCACATTTCCGTAATAACCAAAGGCAATAACAGAGTTCACCGCGCCAATGACTGCGAGTACGTAACCCCATGTTGTGCCAGCTTCTAAGACGGCTTGGAATGCTGAGAACTTACCGATCCAACCACCAAGTGGTGGGATTCCAGCAAGTGATGCAAGGAAGATGGTTGCGAGTGCACCTAGACCAGGCGCATAACTAAAGAGCCCACCGAACGATGCCACTTCTCCGCTTCTGGTCTTGCGACTCACAGCCAAAATGATGCCGAACATGCCGAGGTTTGTTGCTGCATACACAATGAGATACGTAACAACGGAACGCAATACTGCAGCACTGGAGTTTCCTTCTGCAGCAACAGCAAGCGGCATGAGAATAAACCCGCCTTGGGCAATTGACGAATACGCCAACATACGCACAATATTGGTTTGGCGTAGCGCCATCACATTGCCAACGGTCATGGTGAGCGCAGCTAACACCCAAATGAGTGGCTGCCATACATCTGAGGATCCGGGTACGGCTACATAAAGCACCGTCACGAGAGCAACGAAGCCGGCGGCTTTGGAAGCAACAGATAAAAATGCCGTTACAGGCGTTGGTGCACCTTCATACGTATCGGGAGCCCATGTGTGAAATGGAACAGCAGATACTTTGAAAGCAAAACCGACTACAACAAACACCACTGCGAGAACACGAATTGAAGTGAGTTGCCCACTCATTTCTGATGCAAGATCAGACAACAATGTGGAGTTCGCTACTCCGTAGAGCAAAGACATTCCATAGAGCAATACAGCCGAAGCAAATACTCCTAACAGGAAGTACTTCACACCAGCTTCATTACTTTTCGCATCGCGCTTACGCCATGCAGCCAGCATGTACGCAGGAATGGAAAGGAACTCGAGCGCAACAAATATTGATACGAGGTCGCGGCTCGAGGTCATCATCAACATTCCCAAAATGCTTGACAGCATGAGAACCCAATACTCACCTTGGTAGTAGTCGCCCTCTTCAATATGTGTTGTCGACAGCAGCACGATGACGTAGGCGCTCAACAAAAAGAGACCCTTCAACACAATGCTGAAGTCGTCGATGACATAACGACCATCGAACAATGAACGTGTTCCTTCATCACTTAAGCCAAGTGTGAGAACGGGAATGAACGCCCCCAGCAAAGTAAAGCCAGCAACTGTTGACAACAGCCACTTGCTGCGATCGGCAATGAAGAGATCGGCAAGTAGAACAACACAAATTCCAGCAGCAACAATAATTTCAGGCGCTATGGCGTGATAATCGACTGTTGGTGCAACCCAGTCTGCTGCAGCAAAGAGCGTGGAGAGCACTTCGTTAGCCTCCGATTTGAGTAACGATTGCGGCAACTGCCGGGTCGATAAGTTTGAACAACAAGTTCGGCATCACACCGAAAAGCACAATGCCAATGAGTAACGGTGTCCAGGCCACCCACTCGTACACGGTCACATCGTGAATGTCGTTGTGATGTGCATCGTCGTGGTCGGAGTGATCATGATGGCCATGTGCGTCTGATGTGGATCCACCAAACTCAGGCTTTGGCTCACCGAAGGCAATGCGCTGGAAGAGCCACAACAAATATGCTGCGGCGAGCACCGTACCCATTGCTGCGATGACCATATAGACACGGAACGTGACTTCAGAGAGGCCAGACAGCGGACTGTATGCCGACAAAATTGCCGGGAACTCTCCCCAGAATCCGGCGAGTCCGGGTAAGCCAAGTGATGCCATGACACAGAATCCGAGAATCCAAGCAAGGTGTGGAACTTGTTTCAATAGGCCACTGAGTCGGGCGATTTCAAGGGTGTGATAACGCTCTTTCACACTTCCAGCAACAAAGAACAACATGCCGGTAATGAGACCATGAGCAACCATGCCGAACACCGCTGCGTTCATACCAAAAGAGGTAAGCGTTGAAATGCCCAACATGACAAAGCCCATGTGAGCTACCGATGAAAACGCAATGAGCCGCTTCATGTCGGTTTGGGCAAGACAACCCAAGGCACCGTAGATGATTCCGATGACCGCGAGGAGACCAATGTAGGGAGCCCACTCACGCGCTGCATCGGGCAACATCGGGATGGCAATGCGAATGAAACCATAAGTTCCGAGTTTCAAAAGTACTGCAGCCAAAATAACCGAACCCTGCGTAGGGGCTTGCGTGTGCGCATCGGGCAACCACGTATGGAAGGGGAACATCGGAACCTTGACTGCGAAGCCAATAAACATTCCCGCAAAAATCCACACCTGGGTATTTTTGGCGATAGCGCCACCATTTTCTACAAGGTATGGAATGGCAAAACTTTCTGCCCCAGTTTTGAAGAACAATGCGAGGAAAGCAACCAGCATTAAGGCGGAGCCAAACATGGTGTATAAGAAGAATTTGAGTGATGCGTATTGGCGGTTCTCGCCACCCCACACACCAATCATGAAATACATCGGCAAGAGAACAAGTTCAAAGAAGACAAAGAACAAAATGAGGTCTTGCGAAATAAACGTTCCGGCCATACCCGTTTGCAATACGAGCATCAACATCAGGAATGCCTTCGGGTTTCCCGGCGAAGGAATATGGTCCCAGCTGTAGATCATGACGAGCACAGTGATCACCATCGACAAGATGTACAACGGCAAACTGATGCCGTCGAGACCGATGTAATACGTGCTCTTGATAACTGATATCCAATTTGTTTGTGCAACAAATTGCATTTCTCCAGCGCGGTCGTAGTTGAACAACGTGAGGGTGTACACACCAACGCCAAGCGTTGCTAGTGCAGTGATCAGTGCAACGGCCTTCTGTAGTTGCTCTTCCGCTTTAGGG
>CAIOHI010000132.1 GCA_903858075.1 uncultured Actinomycetes bacterium | reverse complement strand
TCCATAGCCTCCATCGTAGGACGCAATCGCTAGAGTCAGTGGTGTGACGTTGCCAATTCAAATTGCACCTTCTGTTTTGCCCGCCGACTTTGCTGAGTTAGGCAAGGCAGTACGCGACCTTGAAAATGCTGGTGTCGACCTTATTCAATGGGACGTGATGGACGGCCAGTTTGTGCCAAACCTCACGTTTGGGCCCGACGTTATTGCCGCAGCGCGCAAACACTGCAGCGTTCCCTTCGAAGCTCACCTCATGGTGCTCACACCCGATGTAATGGCAGAGCAATACGTGAAGGCCGGATGCTCGCGCCTCATTGTTCACGCCGAAGCCTGCACTCATTTGCACCGCACGTTGGCCAACATTCGCAACTTGGGCGCCACAGCTGGTGTTGCCCTCAACCCCGCTACACCAGCAAGCGCCATTGAAAACATTCTCGACCTTGTCGACATGGTGTTGGTAATGACTGTGAACCCTGGTTTTGGTGGGCAAAGCTACATCTCAACAATGGAACCAAAAATTCGTGAAGTACGAAACATGATTGAGTCTGCAGGCTTAAGCGACGCAGTGCATCTTGAAGTTGATGGCGGCATTTCTGCCACCACCGTTGCAGGCGCAGCAAGTGCCGGAGCAAATGTTCTCATTGCGGGCAGTGCGTTGTTTAAGCATCCAGACGGATTACAAGCAGCGGTCAGCGAAATTCGCGCAAACGCAACTGCCGCATTTCGCGCAGCATAAATTACTGTTCGGCGCGAGCAGCGTCGATGAGTCGTCGCACAAGCACAAGCGTGACCAGCCCGAGCAGCACAAGCCCAGCCGGCAAAACAATGGACAACGCCAAGCGGCCGCCACTTCCCGACAACGTAGAAAGAATGCCCGACTCAATAGAAGAGCCATCTACATGCAGAGTTCGTGCGGGGTCGGCAAACCGCGGGCACGCTGCTCCGGTTTTATCGATATCGGCAACTTGATTGCCGCCAAAAAGTTCAGTTGCTTCTGTTACCCGAGAAAAAATGCGCCCCGTTCCTACGTCGAGACCTGCACCAACGAGATACTCTTTGCCCACTTCGAGAAACTTCACATCGCGGCCGTAGTACATGACCACGGTGTCTGTTCCACTGACGTTCAGCACATAACCTTCGAGCGCACCAGAACGCAGGCGAATATTGGTGAAAGTTGCTGTGGTGGAATCTTTGGCAATTAACGCACCAACAAACACTGCTTGTGAAGCATCGGGAGGCACACAACCAGCAGGAATTGTTGTCACCGCAGAGGCAAGGGTGCTTGGCGTTACTGACGTTGCCGGCAGAGGTACTCCACCTTGTTCGTCGATGACCCCTTCAACAACTGGAATAGTTGTTGTTGTTGTATCTAACGGCGATGCAACAACTGCATGCGGACTAAAAAATGAGAGGCCACAGGCGCTCGCTACGCAGAGCAATACACCTCGAGCAAACTTCACTGTATTTAGTTGCCCTTAAATTGCGGGTCACGCTTTTCCATAAAGGCCTTCATTGCTTCGCCAGTGTCTTTTGTGGAGAAGTTCACTGTTTGTGACAAGCCTTCGTCGTCGAGTGCTTCCTCTAGCGTGACATTCATTGAATTATTCAAGAGGCGCTTGGTCATTGCCAAAGCAATTGGTGGACCTTGGGCGAGTCGTTGTGCCCAGTTATCGACAAATGCATCGATCTCCACATCGGGAACAACACGATTGACGAGACCAATACTTTCTGCTTCAGCAGCGTTAATGATGTCGGCAAAAAATGCCAACTCTTTAGCTTTGTGAAGACCAATGCGACGTGGCAACAACCACGAACCACCAAAGTCGAGGCTGAGGCCGCGCTTGGCAAAAATTTCCGAGAAACGAGCATTTTCAGATGCCACAACGAGGTCACACCCAAGGGCCATATTGCACCCGGCACCAACGGCAACGCCACGCACTTTGGCAATGGTGGGCTGCGGTAAACGAGCAAGAGCCAAAGCAACATCGCCAACGTGGCGCATGCTGGCAAGCTGATGCTTATCGGGAGAGCTCGCTCCGCCCCCTGAGAGGTCGGCTCCTGAGCAGAAATCGCCACTTGCTCCGGTGAGCACCACAACACGATCTGCAGCGCTCTGGCCAATTTCGTGGAAGTTTGCCAGGAGTTCATTCCACATCACTTGGTTAATAGCGTTCTTCCGCTCTGGGCGATTGAGCGTGATGCTGACAACGCCAGCGGAGCGTGTGACTTCAATAGTTTCAAATGTGTTGGTTGCCATCTCTTCACGATACATAATGTTGATGTGGGATTTGACTCAACACGCAAACAAGTACGGCGAAAGACCGACATTATTTTTGTGCTTTGTGCCGTTGTTGGCGCATTCGCACTCGTGGCGTGGGCCGCCTTTGGCTAGCGCCGGTTGCTATGTGGGACGGTGCCTTCGGGCCAATTGAGGTGCGGCGCATCCAGCCGTATCAAGCGCTGAAGGCTTACATCTGCCCCGGGTGCAACCGCGATATTCCTGAACGTACTGGCCACTATGTTGCCGTCCCCACTCAAGAGCCCGATCTGCGCAGGCATTGGCACTACAGCTGTTGGGACCGCCGCACTCCTTCAAAAGGCATTAGGTAGAACTTCAATACGAGTTCCCACAATGCACACAAGGTCGAAGCGCAACTGCCAGTAGGCAATATTGTTTGCTCGGGCCCACTCGACCCCAGCACGACGCACGGTGCGTTGCTTGTGTTGAGTCATTGCTTCAGCAGGACTACCAAATGTTTCTGATGCCCGCGCTTTGACTTCACCTATCACCACAACATCAAGGCGAGTGGCGATGAAATCAATTTCACCTTTTCCGACCCGCACATTGCGCGCTACAACGACGTATCCGTGTTGTTCATACCAGCGGCAAGCGATGCGCTCGCCCCACTCTCCTCGCGCACGAGACTGAGCGGCATTGCCTACGCCTCGACGGCGGGCAGTTCCTCGATATTGACGTCTTTGAAAGAGAGAATCTTGACCGTCGACACGAAACGGCTCTTGCGGTACATATCCCAAACCCATGCGTCGGTGAGCTCCACTTCAATAAGCGGACGCGTTCCGTCGACGGTGACCGTAGAGGTAACGCTGTTCGCTAAATAAAACCGGCGCTCGGTTTCGACCGCGAAACGAAACATCCCCACGACATCTTGATATTCCTGAGCCAATTGCAGTTCGCGCTCGGCTTCAAAATTTTCGAGGTCGTCAGTGTTCATAGTGGCCTACAGAAGTTGGGCGCGAACGCCGCAATAGGCAATGAGTTACCACCAGTGTGTGCGAACGGGTGCGCAACACGGCAGAACAAAAATTACCTGTCGCGCTTTTCGCGAATTTTTGCTGCACGTCCTGTGCGGTCACGCAGGTAGTACAACTTTGCGCGACGAACATCACCATGGCTGAGCATTTCCAACTTGGCAACAGTTGGGCTGTGCACTGGGAAGGTGCGCTCTACTCCTACGCCGTAGCTGAGTTTGCGAACGGTGTAGGTCTCGGCGATGCCTGAACCTTGAATAGCAACGATGTTGCCGTGAAAGATCTGAATGCGCTCTTTGCCGCTTTCCACAACGCGTACGTGTACCTTCACTTCGTCACCCGACTTCAACTGAGGAATGTCGGTGCGCAAGTACTGGTTGTCTACAAGATCGGTGCTCTTCATGGCGCGTTCCGTTACTGGTTGGGAGCCGGGGGTGACCCGCTCTGGATGAACATTGAAGGATAGGCAAGAGAAGGGAACTCTTCCAACAAGAAAGCCTCTTTTGTACTGATTCCTCCCCGAGCCGCAATGAGGTCGGGGCGAGCCAAAAGGGTGCGATGAAGGGCCTGAGCGAGTCGCCAGCGGGCAATTTTGGCGTGGTTACCCTCGCGCAATACCTCGGGTACGACCCAGCCCCGAAAATCGGCCGGACGGGTGAACTGTGGCTCTTCCAGCAGACCTTCGGCGCCAAAACTCTCTGTGATAGGTGATTCGGCGTTGCCCATCACCCCTGGCAAGAGCCGGGTGACGGCTTCAATAATGAGACAAGCAGCCACTTCCCCGCCGGCCAACACCACATCGCCCACCGAGACCTCATGGTCAACAAGGTGCTCACGCACGCGATGGTCGACGCCTTCATAGCGGCCGCACAGAATGCTGAAGCCTCCGCTGTTGGCAATATCGCTTGCTAAATGCTGAGCCATTTCTTGTGAGAACTGTTGCCCACCAGGACCCATGAGAAGAAGTGGACGCGGCGGCTGCACTTCTTCAACTGCAGCAAAAATTGGTTCGGGCTTCATGAGCATTCCAGCTCCGCCACCGAATACCGGGTCGTCAACTGTGCGATGCACATCGGAGGTATAGGTACGCAGGTCGTGTGTACGCAGGTCTACTAACTGTGATTGACGTGCACGGCCGAGCAAAGAGTCGGAGCAAAACGCGTCGACCATCTCGGGGAAAATACTAAAGACGTCGATACGCATTACTGCGCCGCTTCCTCGTCGTTGCTCAGATCCAAGAGACCCAACGGCGGATTCACACGCACTTCCCCATCGCGATATTCCACCACAAAGGGAAGCGGGACGAGGACATCGAGATCGGTTTCAATAATGGGGTGTGCTGGGTTGTCGAGAACTGCAGTACACGTTCCGTAGTTGGTGCCATCAATGCCAACGACGCGTGACCCCACAAGCTCATGTACCCACAACGCATCGTCATCGTCAATTGGCTCGGCGAAAATGAGCTGGTTGGTGAGAGCTGCAGCTGCCTCGGGGCTGTGAATACCTTCAATGAACACCAGCCAGCGATCGTTACTGGGTCGAATTGCTTGCACCACATATGCAACGCCGGAGATCCATATTGTGATTCCTGATTGTTGGCGTTCTGGGCGATCGGAAGTGAGCGAAATGTACATTTCGCCCTTCACGCCATGTGAACGGCCTACCCGACCTATTTCTAGGAGATCTTGCGGAGTGTTCTCATTCATCAACAAAGTCGACGTCGATTGCGACGCCATCACGGCTTGCTGCCGCACGCACTACTGTGCGAATACTTTGTGCTGTACGACCACGACGGCCAATAACGCGACCAAGGTCGCCTTCGCCCACGCGAACTTCAAGAAAAACCTTGTCGGATTCTTCGCGGGCATCAACATGCACTGCGTCGGGGTTGTCGACGATTGAACGTACGACGTGTTCCAGTACAGCAATTGCGGTTGGTGCTGGAACAAGGTTGGCGTTGTCGGAAGACGACACGCTGTTTACTTCGCGCTCTTTGATGCAGTGAACTGCGCCCATGCACCAGAAATTTCAAGCAACTTACGCACGCGCTCTGTTGGCTGTGCACCTTGCTGCAACCATGACACTGCTTTGTCGTTGTCGACGTTGAGGTGCGAAGGCTCGGTACGTGGGTTGTACTGACCAAGAATTTCAATGAAGCGACCGTCGCGTGAACGACGCTCGTCGGCGACGACGATGCGGTAATGCGGTTGCTTGGTCTTTCCAACACGGGTGAGGCGCAATTTGACTGACATGTAAGAACTCCTGGAACGGTTGCCGCTGGTAAAGCCCAACGACGGGACTCGGAAAGGTTATCGGAAGTCCCGAAAATCGGGGAACCCTTCAGAAGGTATTCCTGAAGGATTATTTCCGGGGGGTGGAAAGCCCTTCATGCCTCCGCCCGGCCCAGCGAGGTCGCTCAGACCCATTTCACGCATGGCTTTGGCCATCTTCAGGGGGTTGACTTTGCCGGGTTTGCCCTTTTTGTTCGTTTTTCCGCCCGAAAGTGCGGCCATTCCGCCCATTCGCTTCATCATTTTTTGCATTTCTGTGAACTGCTTCACCAATTTGTTGATGTCGGGCACCGTGGTGCCGCTGCCTTTGGCAATGCGGGTGCGGCGAGAGCCGTTAATAATTTCTGGGCGACGACGCTCTTCCAATGTCATTGAGCGAATGATGGCCTCGGTGACGGTGATCATGCTGTCGTCAATTTCTGCACCCTTGGCCGCCTTCGGCATGCCAGGAATCATGCCCATGATGTTCGACATGGAGCCCATCTTTTTTACCTGTTGCAATTGGTCGAGGAAGTCGTCGAGAGTGAATTCTCCCTCGAACAACTTCGCAGCAGCTTTTTCTGCTTCCTCTTTTTCGAAGACCGACTCGGCTTGTTCGATGAGCGTGAGCATGTCGCCCATACCCAAAATGCGCCCGGCCATACGGTCGGGGTGAAACTGCTCGAAGGCATCAAGTTTTTCACCAGTGGCCGCAAAGGCGATAGGCCGACCAATTACTTCTTTCACTGACAGTGCAGCACCACCACGTGCATCGCCGTCGAGCTTCGACAAAATGACACCGTCAATAGCCAATGTGTTGTGGAATGCTTCGGCGGTGTTGACCGCATCTTGACCTGTCATTGCATCGATGACGAGGAATGTGTAATTCGGGTTGACGGCATCGGAGATGCGCCGAATTTCGTCCATGAGGTCGGCGTCGATAGACAAACGTCCGGCGGTGTCAACAATAAGAACGTCTTTACCAATGCGCCGTGCTTCAGCAAGCCCGCGTGTTGCAGTTGTTACCGGGTCGCCAGGCTCTGAAAAGACGGGAACATCAATTTGCTTGCCTAATGTGCGTAGCTGTTCTACTGCAGCTGGCCGCTGAAGGTCGGCTCCGACCAAGAGTGGGTGACGACCTTGCGATTTAAACCAACGAGCAAGCTTTGCTGCACTGGTGGTTTTACCCGAACCTTGCAAACCTGCCATGAGCACAACAGTTGGCGGCTTGCTTGCATAAGAAATTTTGAGGGTCTCGCCGCCGAGCATCGCCGTGAGTTCTTGACTCACAATTTTCACTATTTGCTGACCAGGGTCCAGTGCCTGAGAAAGTTCTGCACCAATTGCGGCTTCGCGGATGCGCGCTACAACGGTGCGCACTACCCCAACGTTGACGTCGGCATCGAGCAGCGCAGCACGAATTTCACCCAATACTTCATCGACATCTGCTTCGGTGAGACGGCCTTTGCCGCGCACCTTTTTCAGAATGGATTCAAAACGGGAACTGAGATTGTCGAACATGTGATTCTCAGGCTAGCGAAAAGTGCCCTTGTTGGCCCCTTTAGCCAATAGTTGCACTGACCACAAAAGACTTTTCTATGTCCAGCGTGAGCCGAGAGGTGATGAAGTCCTTGGTCAACATGAACTGTTCACCGTCACGGGAACCAACGCGATGAGTCCAACCATTTCCCTCGATGACCTTCACTGCTTCTTCTTCACTCAGGCCAACCAAAGCTTTTGCGTCTTTCTCGGTAGGCAAAACGGTTTGTGGTTCAGGTAAGGGTTCTACTGCTCCACCATCGACAGATGGGGCTTCACCAGATGATGAACCCGAGCTGCCGCTACCCGCACCAGGAGTGGTGATGTTGACGTCGCTATCGGGAACAGTGCTTGTTGGAGTTTGGTCGATGAATTTGTCGTTGAGAGCAAGTGCGCTCACTGTGTAACCATCGGTAGTTGCATATTCGTATGACGGAAGAAGCCACAGAGTTTTATCACTGGCAATAACCGGAGTTAACGATGTGGAAACCTTGGTGAGGCGGATTGTTTGCACTACTACTTCTTCGTTGGGAACAGATGAGGTGTCTTGTGCAATTTCGGCCTTTGCGCTCACTGCGCCATACCCAAACCAACCCGAATAGCGCGGGTCACCTAAGCGATCGACCGCCTCCAACGTGCTCACGACCGGATATTTCGGACCTTGTGTGAACTTTAAAAAATTCCCTTGCGCATAAGTCACTTCCCCATTTGCACCGAGGCCGATATTCCACGACACCGGCGACCGAATGCCATCGAAAGTTTCCCAAGCAGTTGTCCATACACCGTATGCATCGCCATTCACCTCAACGTTCGCATCATTCACTTCAACACCTATTTTCGCCAGCATTGCCTGCACAATTGATTTTGCTTCAGTTTTTGATGGCACATTTTCAGGGACAGGCGGTGAAACTAATCTTTCATCTGGCGATGTGGTTGTTGCGTCGGAATCACTCATGCCGACGCTTGGAGGAGTCGAATTCGACACGGCAACACTTGAGTAGTACCAACTGAGATACGGGTCGCCTACCGAGGTCTGCACCTCGGAACTTTTGACACCTAATGCTGCTGCAATTTTTTTCAAAGCAGCATCACTAGCAACAATGTCGGTACGTGCACGCCAGCTTGATGCCTCTGTACCGAGGTCAGCGAGTTCACCTTCAACCACATACTTCACCGAATAATTCGGTGCCATGAGTTTTGAACTGCTATTGCTCGATTCAGGGGCGCCAACCGAGTCGCTCGCCGAACGTGTTGACGCAGCAAGTGAAAAAGAAATGGGTTGCGGTTGCGACTCTTGAGCACCACAGGCAACAAGGCCAAAAGTGGTGATACCGCAAACGATGAGTACTGAGCGGAAAGAAAAAGTGTTCATACTCGTTAGACGTTACGCCTCTGCGAAAAGTTCCCGTACGTATTCTTCAGGGTCAAACGGCACAAGATCGCCAATGGTTTCACCGAGACCCACCAATTTCACGGGGATACCCAACTGAGTTTCAATAGCAAAAACGATGCCGCCTTTGGCAGAACCATCAAGCTTTGTAAGGACTACGCCCGTGACGTTGGTTGCCAAAGCAAACTGCTCTGCTTGAGACAAACCATTTTGCCCCGTCGTTGCATCAATAACTAAAAGTACTTCTGTCACTGTTCCTGCTTCTTTTTCAGCAACACGACGAACCTTTTTCAACTCTTCCATGAGGTTCGATTTATTCTGCAAACGACCAGCCGTATCGCCCAGTACCAACTCGCGGTTATTGGCCGCAGCACTTTGTACCGCATCAAAAATAACCGCACTGGGGTCTCCACCTTCATTGCCGCGCACAATGGGAACCTCGGCACGCTGCGCCCATGTTTCCAACTGCTCGCCCGCAGCAGCACGAAAGGTGTCGCCCGCAGCAAGCAGCACAGAACG
>CAIOHI010000131.1 GCA_903858075.1 uncultured Actinomycetes bacterium | reverse complement strand
TCGCGTTTTTAACCAAGACACGTACAACTTGCCAAAGGTGCAAAAGGGTCTGAAGAGCATGAAAAAGCCTGGGGTCACCTTGGCTAACTATCAAGAGACAAAAATACGTCACTTCCATACACGACTCTCTGAATGGATCGCAAAGCCCTAGCGAACAAGTAGCA
Source organism: uncultured Actinomycetes bacterium (assembly GCA_903858075.1). GTDB lineage: Bacteria > Actinomycetota > Acidimicrobiia > Acidimicrobiales > Ilumatobacteraceae > F1-20-MAGs119. The sequence goes on along the minus strand of CAIOHI010000131.1, from coordinate 8,296 downwards.
GCCCTGCGGCCCCGAAATCGTTAATAACATCGTTACAGGTGCTTCCACTCGGTACGGTAAGAGCCATGTCTGGTAAAGATTCCACAGCCTCTCGCTCGAAAGTACTCACGCAACTCCCCGTAGGAGAACGTGTGGGTATTGCTTTTTCTGGCGGGCTCGACACTTCAGCGGCAGTTGCGTGGATGCGCGAAAAAGGCGCTTTGCCTTATTGCTATACAGCAGACCTTGGCCAGCCCGATGACCCAGAACTCGACCAGATACCTGACCGTGCCAAAGAGTATGGGGCAGAACTTGCTCGCCTCATCGATTGCCGTGAAGAACTTGTTCGCGAAGGTCTCATTGCATTGCAGTGTGGTGCGTTCCATATCACCACAGCCGGCAAAACATATTTCAACACCACCCCCCTTGGTCGTGCAGTAACAGGCACTCTTCTTGTTCGCGCAATGCAAAGTGACAATGTCGACATTTGGGGTGACGGTTCCACATACAAAGGAAACGACATTGAGCGTTTCTATCGCTACGGGCTCATGGTGAACCCGTCTTTGCGCATTTATAAGCCATGGCTCGACCCCACTTTCGTCGATGAATTAGGCGGCAGAAGCGAAATGAGTGAATTCCTCACTACTCGTAAGTTGCCTTACCGCGCCAGCAAAGAAAAGGCGTACTCAACCGACTCCAATATTTGGGGAGCAACGCACGAAGCAAAATTGCTTGAAGAACTCGACAATGGCATGGACCTTGTGGAGCCCATCATGGGTGTTGCACATTGGAAGAGCGACGTTTCTATTGCCGAAGAAACAGTCACCATGGAATTCGTTGAAGGTTGGCCAGTTTCGCTCAACGGTAAAAAGTTTGAAACGCAAACCGATTTGGTTCATGAAGCAAACGCCATCGGTGGTCGCCACGGCCTTGGCATGAGCGATCAAATTGAGAACCGCATCATTGAGGCGAAAAGCCGCGGTATTTACGAATCACCTGGGCTTGCGCTCTTGCACATTGGCTACGAGCGCCTTGTCACCGGAATTCATAACGAAAACACTCTCGAGAACTACCGCACTATGGGCCGCCGTTTGGGCCGCTTGCTCTATGAAGGCCGCTGGTTCGACCCGCAGGCACTCATGTTGCGTGAACCGCTCATGCGTTGGGTGGGAAGTGCAGTAACTGGAACCGTGACCGTGCGCTTGCGACGCGGCGACGACTACACCTTGGTCAATACTGCTGGCCCACATCTCACATATGCACCCGAGCGCCTTAGCATGGAGCGCGTTGACGATGCACCATTTGGCCCGCTCGACCGCATTGGTCAACTCACGATGCGCAATCTCGATATCGACGACAGTCGCGAGAAGCTAGAGGTCTACCGCAAAACCGGAACGCTTGGTGCCGGCGGTTTACTGGGGCTCGACCCAGGTAAGAAATAACTACTGCGCAAGTACGCGCTGCATAATTTCTGCAAGAAGCGCTATGCGTGGTGCAATGCTTTCAACAACAACATGTTCTGTTTCACCATGAGCTCCACCACCGACTGCACCTAAACCGTCGAGTGTGCGAACACCAAGTGCTGCAGTGAAGTTGCCATCGGAGCCACCGCCCACGGAAACACCATTAATGCTTTCACCATTCACTGCGCTTTGAGATTCCACTGCAAGTGCAAATAACTCTTCTGACATTGAAGAATGCATTGGCGGGCGATGCAAAGAACCGCTGACAGAGATACTTGCCCCGGGCACAACAGGAACAAGCGATGACATCAACTTCTCTACACGTATTTTTTCTTCTGGCACCACCACGCGAGCATCGACCAACACATGCGCTTCAGCAGGAACCGTGTTATCGGTTGTTCCCGCACTAGCCACCGTTGGCGTGACCGTGGTGCCAAGTTCAGCATTGCCAAACGTGGAAATACGTTGCACTTGGTGCGCTAGTTCAAGAAGAGCGTTAATTCCTTTTTCTGGCTCTAACCCAGCATGCGAAGCACGGCCAGCAATGCGCACGTCAAATGTGCCTGTACCTTTGCGCGCAATTTTCAGTGCACCACCATCGGCACTTGGTTCAAGCACTAGCGCAGCGCCGTTTTTACCAAGTGCTTGCGCGCGTTCTTCAATGAGCGCACGACTTGTAGAGGAACCAATTTCCTCATCTGCTGTCCACAACATTTCAATTCCTGAAGTATCAACACCTGAACTTTCGAGAATTGCCATTGCATATATTGCCTGCACTATTCCAGCAGCCATATCGAATACACCAGGCCCGCGCAATGCTTTGCCGTCGTTACTGAAGGGCCTTGCAGCGAGAGTTCCCATGGGGTGCACGGTGTCGTGGTGACCTAATAACAAAATGCGCGCAGCACCATGTGCTGGCACCAGCACATGCGGGCCAACATCTGAGTCGACAAGCACTGAAGAGCGTTGTGCAACACGTTGAATAATACTCTCCAACATTGCGGCGCTTTTCGCCACTTGGCTTGCGTTGCGTGAAGGCGATTCGATGTTGACAATTGCTTCAATATCGCTGAGCACCTGAGGCAGCATCGACTGAGCAGTGGCGAGAAACGGATGCATACATAGATGTTGCCACGATGCCCACCCATTTCATCGCCAATTTCGCATAACCTCATGACATGCGCCGTTTCTCCTCGTCTGTCTGTATTTCCATTGCCGCTTGTGTTGTCCTTTCTGCATGTGGTTCAAGTACCTCCGATGCGCCACCAACCACAGCGAGTACTGCAACCACCACTGCCCCAGCGCCTAGCGCAGCCACACCCACTACTGCCCTCTCCTCCGACTTTTATGAAGCGCCTACCGACCTCAGCACCTTGCAACCTGGCGACCTCATTCGCTCGTCAATTGTTTCCACCACAAACGATTTCACTGCGTTCACAGTTCTCTATGCCTCACGTTCAGTTTCCGATGAGCCCATTGCAGTAAGTGGCATGGTCTGGGTTCCTAACGCCCCCACAGCAGGCAACCCGTTGGTTTCTTATGCCCATGGCACCACCGGTATTGCCGACGAATGTGCACCAAGCAAGAGCAACGGCTCAGGAGAGTCCGGAGTCATTGCCAACATTTTGGTTTCCAAGGGCTACATCTTTGCCGCAACCGACTACGAGGGCCTCGGTACCGCAGGTGTGCACCCGTATGTTGTGGGCGTCAGTGAAGCACGCAGCATGCTCGACATCATTCGCGCAGCACGTCAACTTACAGAATCGAGTGGCAAGTCGGTTGTGTGGGGTCATTCGCAAGGTGGAGGCGCTGCCTTAATGGCAAGTGAAGTTGCACCAAAGTACGCACCCGATGCGCAGGTTGTAGGTGCAATTGGTGGCGCCCCCGTTGTTGAACTCGACAAATTGAGTTCGGTTTTCACCACGACCGATTCATTTGGTTTCATGTTCATGGTGGCCGCAGGCTTTCGCGCTGCCTACCCCGATATTGACTTAACAAAAATCATGACCCAAGAAGGTCTCGACATGGTTGCACTTGCAGAAAGCACATGTACCGACGTCATTATGAAAGCACGCGGCACCGACGTCAAGACATACCTCACTGTCGACTCGCTCAACACCGAACCGCTGCTGTCTTATCTTCAAGAGAACACCCCAGGAAATACAGCAACCGATGTTCCTATTTTTGTTTACCACGGTGAGGATGATGAGCTCATTCCCGCCGCCACATCACTTCAATACCTGCAACGCGCCTGCGCAACGGGTGGCTACAGCATTCAACGCAAGACCTACCCTGGTGCTTCACACGTTGACGTTCTGTTCAGTGCGTCAACCGATATTCAACAGTGGATCGCCGATCGCTTCAGCACAACTGCGCCCACCCCGACTCCCTGCGCGTAGTGCCGCTTCGGCAATGATGGGGAAATGGAATTCATTGCCAACTTCATGACCGCCGAAGAGGACCCCGTTGTTTGGGCCCAAACACGTGAAGCGGAAGGTTGGAATGTACTTGGGTGCGCAGACCACTTCTTTAGTCCCAACAAGAGCTACCCACATGTGTGGGTCACGCTTGCCACCATGGCGGCCGCCACAAAGAATGTAAAGCTCACCACTTCGTTTGCGAATAATTTGTTTCGCTCACCTGTTGAATTCGCACAAGCATCTTTGCAAATGCAGTCGGTCTCACACGGGCGTTTTGAAGCAGGCCTTGGTGCCGGTTGGGAAAAAGCAGAAGCAGAAGGCTCAAGCATTCCTTACCCAAGCCCTAGTGAGCGTGCCGGAATGTACATCGAGTCGGCACATATTGTGCGAGAACTTTTCGATACAGGTGGTTGTACTTTTTCTGGCAAGTACTACAACATGAATGTTCCCAAAATTGGACCCATGCCTGCTGCTGGCCCTCCTCCCCTTGTGGCGTCTTTGGGTGGACCACGCACTATTAAGGGAATTGCGCCTATTGCTGATCGCGTAGAAATAAAACTCATTTCTGGCATTACTCGCAACGGAAGTGTTGACCTTCCTGCAATGGCCACGGTTCCCGAGTCACATTTATATGACCTCGTTCAACAGGTACGCGCAGTGAACCCCACGGTTCCGCTCAGCGTGTTCATTTTGTGCAGCGTTGGCGACGACGCACGCACCAAAGCAGTAGAGAACATGTTGGGCGATTCGTTCCTTGGAGGCTTTTACGGCTCGGCAGCGAAAGTGTCGGAGTCGATGTTTCGCCTTGCCGAGGCCGGCATCGACCGTGTGGAAGTGAGCCCGTTTACCGAGAGCAGTTTTGCCAACTTGGCGACAAAGCTTTTTGCATAAAGCGATGTAGTAGTGCCCGGGATGGGACTTGAACCCATACGGCTATTTCTAGCCAGGGGGGTTTAAGCCCCCCGCGTCTGCCTATTCCGCCACCCGGACGCCGCCTTTAGGCTACGCGCTGAGGAGCCGAGATTGCGCGAGAAAAAGGAACGGGCGCTGCAGAGGACTGTAAAAGTTGCTCTACTTCTTCCCATAACACCGTTCGCAACGTGCATGACTCGACAAGCGAGAGGTCGTTGAGCACCACAATGCCTTCGATCATGTCGGCAAGAACCCCAGCAAGTGGGCGACCCTTAATGGCCACGGCAACAACACCGCCGCCTTGGCGACGGCGAATAGTGCGCTGAACCCCAACGACACGTGGCGGGCTACGAAAACCAGGTGAGATGAGACCGCTCCGCCCGGCCACAGCACCAAGCAACTGAGCTGCTGTGGTGAAAGTGGCGGTATCGGACATGCATGCATCATGACAGCAGGGTGTCACAGCAATTCTCTAGTGTTGCGCCGTGAGCGATGCACCACATAACCCCATTCAGACCATGGTGCTCAATGTGCTCGCCAAACGTGGCGACTTTGTTCCTAGCTCTCCCGAGTTAGCAACAGAGGTAGAAGAGCATCTCTGCGACGCGCTCTCGCCTATTGCCGAGCATTACAGCACCAGCAACCCGCTCTGGATCACCAAGCATGCCCTCAGCACCGTGCACGGATGCGAAGCGCACCACGTTGCCTCACGCGACGCTTTTGCTTGGACCATTGCATCGGTACGCGGCACAGTTGCCCACAAGGCCATTGAAATTCTCATTAATTCACGTACATCACGCAGCCCTGGTGAATATGTCGACGATGCCCTCGATCGTATTGTTGAATCAGAACGCGGCACAGCGTCTGACTTCATTGCTTCGTTGTCGCCAGGCGAACAAGCAGATCTACGTTCACAAGTAGTTGACCTAGTAACCAAATACGAAGACTCCTTTCCTAAGCTAGAAATGCGTTGGCGCCCTGTAGTGGAAAGCAATGCAAAAGTAGAGCTCTTCGGTGGTGCTGTTGTGATGAGTACCCGCGCCGACTTGGTTATTGGTGCGCCAGGCAGCAAGGTCATCATCGACATCAAATCCAGCCGCATCATGGCTTCACATCGTGAAGACCTGCGCTTCTACTCACTGGTTGAAACACTGCGCTCTCGCCAATCGCCACGACTCACAGCAACATTTTCTTTAGAGACACAGCGCATCGATGCTGAAGATGTTTCGCTATCTACTCTCAGTGTTGCCGTGCATCGCTTGGTTCAAGGTGCACAACTGTTGCACGAACTCGACCAAGAAAAGCGTGCCCCTACGCGTCGCAGCGGCAGCACTTGCTACTGGTGTCCACTCGCCGCCAACTGCAGCGAAGGCCAAGAGTTTTTAACTGGCGACCGCGACGCCTGAATCCATGACGGCGAAAGGAACGCCGAGCGCCGCACCACTACGGGCACTCGCAATTCTTCTTCCTGGTTGTGTTGCAGGTTTTGGTGTTCCCAAAATATCTGGGCCGAGAAATGCACTCAGCGCATCGACATCGCTCACATTCACAACGAAACCCCAGAGATGCGTTTTTTCTACTTGCTCCGGCGCGCTCACCACTTCCACAACAACTGAGCCCAACTTGTGAAAGGCCTGTTGCATTCCAGACCCAGCGTCACGAATGCGTTTCACTGGTGCACCGGTTGCCGCTGTAATGGCAGCGCACGTGACATCGAGTGAGTTTGTACGAACCACCACGTGGTCGACTCCTAAACAACCCACGTTGCCGGGTTCAAGTGGCAAGTCAAGATCGTTGGCACCACGGGCAGTAAGAACTCCGTCAATGGTTTCAGTATTCACCTCGGTGATTTCCCATGACACCATTCCGGCTGGCTGAGTGCTGTTGACAACAAGCACTACATCGCCAAGCGAGAATCGTGACTCAGATGGGGTCGCCGACAGAAGATGGAAGCCAAAAGCTTCCCAAGGTTCCGGGGAACCACCCACCACCATGGCGGTGATGAGGCTCATTGAAACAGGCTCGAGTTAGCCGCGGCCCATGTTGGGACGCTTGCCGTGGTTTGCTTTTGAACGGCGGAGCTTTGCCTTGCGCTTTTTGGTCTTCTTTGACATAGGTACGCAGACTATCGGTGAAATTAGCCTTTTCGCCACCGCGCTCGGCCGTCGGCATAAGCTGCCCCCGTTGCGCTCGAGGTGGCACAGGGGTATGAAGCTTTGCTTTCCGCAATTCCACGTGAGCCAATGGGAGTACAAAAGGCACCCGGGCTCACGTATTTCACCCCACTGGGAGCGGTGCTTGCCACGCTTGGCACAGTGCTCAATACCGACGTGACCGTTGAAGAACCGCCACAACTCTCAACAAGTTTTTTGACTCGGCCGTATTCACTTTGATCCATCGACAACTTCCATCGGGCCTTCACAGAAACCCAATCGGAAATGTACGTGCAGTGATACGACGCAAGTGGCGGCAACCAATTGCTGGGGTCTTTATCAGACTTCGATTGGTTCACCGAGTCGGTGACCGCAAGCAGCGTGCGTGCATCGCTGAGATCGTTGGCGTACAACGTACGTTGTGCAGTGGTCCAGGCCCATGCTCCGGAGTCCCACGCTTCTTTGAGAGCAACAACGTGGTCAATATCTATATTGCCTTTGTCGCTCCACCGTGCTCCGTCGTATGGCGACAACCAATCGCCAGCAACAACCTCGCAACCAAATGGGTCAACTTGCACCTTTGTCAGGCTGTCGCGAATGAGAACTTCTTCGCGAGTATCACAACTATCGCCATCGAGATCTTTCCAATGTGGAAACAGTTCGCGCATATAGCCACGGGTGTATTCATTTTCTACAACGATGCTCGCCAACTGGGCGGCCGTGGAGCCTTCCACTAGTGGAAGAACTCCCACGGTTGTAGTTGGGGTACCCGAACGCGGTGTTGAAGTGGAAGTAGTTGAAGAAGTGGAGGTTGATGATGTGGGTGCACAACCTTGCAAAAGTTTTCGCACGCGACCATATTCACTTTGGTCCATAGAAAGATTCCACTGAACCTTCACCGCAACCCAGTTTGCAAGGTAGGCACAGCGGTAAGAAACAAGTGGTGGCAAGTAATTACTGGGGTCTTTGTCGCCCTTTTTCGCATTTTCACTTTTGGTCGCCACATTCAATGTGATGCGATTTACTAGATCGTTTGCATAGTCACTGCGTTGTGCAGCACTCCATGCCCAACCACCGGAGTCCCATACTTCTTTCAAGGAAACCAAATGATCAATTTGCACGTCACTGCCGAGCAACCAAGTGCGCCCGTCATAAGCAGACAACCATTTACCGGAAGTGATGGTGCAACGAGCACCAGACTTCTTCACCGGCACCAAACTGTCACGTTCTAAAACTTCAGCACGTGTGTTGCACCCGTCTTTATCGAAGTCTTTGTTTTCGCTAAACAATGAGCGGCCATAACCGCCTTTGTGTTCATTTGCCACAACAATTTTGGCAAGCCCCTCTAAAGGAGGAACGGTTACTACAG
>CAIOHI010000130.1 GCA_903858075.1 uncultured Actinomycetes bacterium | reverse complement strand
TGCGTGAACGTTGAGCACGAAGAAGTAATTCTTGTTCCACGTGAAGTTGACTGCAACCGCGTGACTTTTAAATATGGTCTTGGTGCCGAATTCATCGACTGGCTTAAAACATTTGCTTATTTAGGTCTCGATAGCACGGAGAAAATTCGCGTTGGTGACGTGAGCGTTTCTCCGCGCGATGTGTTGGCATCTGTTTTGCCCAACCCGGCAAAATTGGGTCACCTCATGCACGGTAAAACCTGTGCGGGCACATGGGTGCGCGGCACTTATGACGGAGCGCCAAGAGAGGTATATTTGTACCACGTTGCAGATAACGAGACCACCATGCGGGAATGGGGCTCGCAGGCGGTGCTGTGGCAAACAGCAGTGTGCCCTGTGGTCGCTTTGGAGCTGTTGTGCAATGGCAGCTGGAAAGCAACGGGTGTACGCGGCCCGGAAGCGTTTGATGCGGTGCCATTTTTGAACCTGTTAGGTGACTACAGCACGCATCACGGCATGGTGGAAATGGGTCCTGGCCTGTGGCCGAGCCCAAAGCCCACCGGGCAGCCAGGCTGGGATCGTCCTGTCCGACGCGCCGTAGTGCCTGGTTGAAGCCTATTGTTTGAGGTATGACAGCTACAGAAGCACGTTTTCGTCAAGCGCCTGGAATTACATACCAGCAAATCCTTGATACCGATAGCCACGAAGTGCCAGAAGTTTTACGCCTAGAGTCGGCCCCATATTTGGGTTCGGCCGATGTCGATATTCAGCGCTTCATTTCTCGTGAATGGCATGAGATGGAACGTGACCTCATGTGGAGCAAAGTGTGGCAATTCGCTTGCCGCGAAGAGCATATACCAAACGACGGCGATTACATTATTTATGAGATTTGCAATAAGTCCTACATTGTTATTCGTCAAGCCGATGGGTCCATCAAATCTTTTGTGAATGCATGTCTGCATCGTGGTCGTCAGTTGAAGCAGTACGACGGCAAGTGCAGCGAAATTCGTTGTGCATTCCATGGTTTCACTTGGGCGACGGAAGGCCACCTCACAGAAATTCCTGCTGGATGGGATTTCGAACATGTCACACCGAGTGAGTTTTCTTTGCCTGAAGTGCAAGTAGGAACGTGGGCAGGTTTTGTTTTCATTAACCCAGACCCACGTGCACAGTCATTCGAAAGTTTTCTTGGAGAGTTGCCGCAGCATTTTGAACGCTGGGATCTCGGTGGACGCTACGTTCAGGCACATGTTGCTAAGAAACTGAATTGCAACTGGAAAATTGCGCAAGAGGCATTCAGCGAGGCGTATCACGTGAATGCAACTCATCCTCAGATTCTTGGATACCTTGCAGACACCAGTAGCCAAGTTGATGTATGGGGAAATTTCAGTCGTGTTATTACACCAGGTGGAATGCAAAGCCCGCTTTTGAATTACACCGTCGACCAAAACGACATCATGCGCATCATGATGGACGTTCGAGTTGATGAAGAATCTGCAGTAGTTGTTCCTGAAGGAAAAACTGCGCGAGAAACAGCTGCCGTTGCCACTCGCGATCGCTGGCGCCCCATCGTTGGAGATGCGGTAGATGACTGGTGCGATGGCGAATATCTTGATGCCATTGACTACACATTGTTCCCGAACTTCCACCCATGGGGTGCATATAACCGCATTGTGTACCGATTCCGCCCATTAGGTGACAACCATCGCCAGTCGCTCATGGAGTGCTTCTTCATGTCACCATTTTCTGGTGAGCGTCCTGCTCCTGTAGAGATGCACCTGCTTGATTTTGATGAGCCATGGTCGAGTGCTGAAGAATTGGGCAACTTGGGCAAGGTATTCGATCAAGATGTTTTCAATATGGAACGTGTTCAAATTGGTCTGGAAACTACTGTGAAGCCAGGGGTTACCCTGGCGAACTACCAAGAATCAAAAGTGCGTTGGTTCCACAACATGCTCGATCGGTATTTGGGGGTATAGGAAATGAATGGTTTGAAACATCCAGTATCGAAGTTCATCTACGAAAAAGATGATGATGGCAACATCAAAGTTACCGATGGAAATCGTTGGGGACTATTTCAGTTAGACGGGAAATGGATTGCGGGAGAAATCTTTGAATGTGATCCACAGATGTGCGGCTGGGTAAGTGGCCCGCGTTACGTGAATCATCGCCTCGACACATCTGCTGACAAGCGCTAGTTCTGTGTCCTCGATACTTTAAAAAGTATCGAGGAGAGCAATGCCATCAAGATCGCCAATGGCGGTGCTTGAACGCGTCACCATTGCTGTCATGAACGCTTTTCCGCGCTCATTAGATGGGTCAAGCGTTCCGGCAATAACGGTGGCATACACCCATAGGTACAAAACAGCACGGCGGTATTCGTCCCATGCTTGGTCTGCGGTGTAGTTCTTCACGCCGTTTTTCAGAAGCTCGCTGTGCCACATTGCAACAAGTGCTCGCTCGTTATCGCGGCGTTCGGTGATGTCCATGTTGTGGCTTAAGAGATACGCAAGATCTTGTACGCCTTTTGAACGCAATGTGCCTTGCCAGTCGAGAACAGCCATTGGTGCATGGTCGGGTTCTACGCCAAACATGAGGTTGTCCATGCGCCAGTCGCCGTGCACCAACGTGTGTGGATGAGAAACAATCCATTCCTGCATCTTCGGAACTGTTGTAAGGAACTTATCTTTGTTGCTCTTTAGTTCAGGGCTGATGACGTCGCCGAAAACGGCAACCATTGCATCCCAGCCCGCAATGGCACCTTGCAACATGGCGTCGGAGTGAACGGTGGGGAAGTGGTACGGCACAAATTTAAAATCGTCAGAATCGACCTTTTCCCAAAATGCAGCGTGCAACTTGGCCATTTCAATAATCGACATCTCTGCTTGCTTCACACTGCAGCCTTCTACTTGGTCGCCAAGTGCGTATCCAGAAAGGTCTTCCATCACCATGATGAATGATGAAGCAGAAGTGGTGTGCGCAAAATACAACTTGGGAAGGCGCAAACCTGCTTTTGGCCCCAACAGCTGACAAAAACGTACTTCACGTTCATACACATTGAAGGTGGTAGCAACAGCCAGGTTGCCTTCTACCTCTGTGGGGTATTTCACAACAACAGACTTTGGTGCATTTCCTGCATCACCCGAATATGTAGGCGTGATGACTTCAATCAGACCGAGCATTCCTACGCCAACGCCAATGGGGCGACGCGCAACACTCGTAATGCCGGCACTCGCTGGCATGGTGTTGCTTGACTTCAGTGCTGCCTCTAACCAGTCGGTAGTGATTTCGTCGGGGCGCAGCGGATAGTTGTTTGCATCAATTGTCATAGAGGAAAAATAGCATTTCTCTCAACAGAAGAAAACCAAACTAAAGTTGTAGTTACCGATAGGTACGGAAAAACTCGGCTACATCGTTGGCAACGAGTTCGGGTTCTTCTGCTGCAGCAAAGTGGCCACCGGCGGGCATGCGGGTCCAGCGTTGAATATTTGCAACACGTTCTGCTGCGCGGCGCGGCAGAAAAATGAGATCACCAGGAAATACAGCCATAGCTGTAGGCGCTTCCATAATGGGTGTGCGGTTGTGCTCGGGTTGCCAAGGCTCATTTGTGCGGCCGTAATACATACGACACGAACTGCCAAATGTTTCGGTGAACCAATAGATGCTCACCAAAGTGGCAAGTTCTTCCATGGTGAACGCGCGTTCTGCATCGCGGTGCCCACTTGCATCGGCTGAATCACTCCACAGGCGCCGACGTTCAATGAGCCATGCAGCCATGCCTGCGGGCGAGTCGTGCATTGCATAGGCAAGGGTTTCGGGTTCAATTCCTTGAACGGTGTAATGGCTGGTTGCAGTTGCCATACGTGTTTTCATGAGCTCTGGATAATGCTTTTCCTCTTCGTCGTAATCGCCGGCGGTGATGTCGGCACGATTGAGACCAAAGAACATGGGCAAGGTGATGTGTGCCCCATGCAGTGAAGATGCGTGAGCATGTGCGAGTTCCGCTGTAACAATGGCACCCCAGTCGCCACCGTGTGCGCAGTATGTGGGGTAACCAAGAACTTCGGTCATGAGTTTGTTCCACAAGTGCGCAACATCGCGCGTAGAGAGGTGACCCACAGGAAATGGAGATGAATAACCAAAACCTGGGAGCGAGGGAACAACTACATCAAATGAATCAAGTGGTGAACCACCGAACGATTCGGGGTGGGCAAGTTGCTGTGCTACATCGCGGTAATCCCAGTAGCTCCATGGCCAACCATGGGTAGTGATGATGGGAAGTGGAGCAGGACCGTTTCCTTTCAGGTGCACAAAGTGCAATGGAATGCCATCAATCTCGACCCGATAGTTGGGGAGAGCATTCATTTTTGTAACTTGTTGTTCCCAACTGAATTCGTGACGCCAATAGTGCAAGAACGATTGAAACCATTCCTGCTGCATGCCGTATTTCCATTGCTCGTTTGCCACACCGAGAGGAAAGCGCGTGTTGTCGAGTCGGTGGTGGAGGTCTGCCACGGCTTCCGCGCTGTACGGAATGGTAAATGGTTGTGCAATAGGTGGCATGAGCTACTTCTTTTTTTCTCGACCGCCGTATTGGTAGCTGCGTTCCGTACGGCCGCCGGCAACAAGAATGTTTTGGCCAGTAACCCATGATGATGCTGGTGATGCAAGATACAAAACTGCTGCACCAATATCGTCGGGAGTTCCTAAGCGACGTAGTGGAATAGTTGAGGCAATGGCATCGAGGTCGGCTGCAATACCGAGTACTTCCAAAAATGCTTCAGTTGCAATGGGGCCAGGCGAAACCGTATTCACACGAATATCGCGCTCGGCGAGTTCGAGCGCAAGAGTAAGAGTGAGGTTGATCATGCCTGCTTTAGAAGCGGCATAGGGGCCAGTCATTGGCGAACCACGCATGCCGGCACCTGAAGCAATGTTGATGATGACTCCACCATTGGGCATATTTGATGCTGCGGCTTTTGCACCCTGAAATGCGGAAGTGAGGTTCAATTCAAGTTGGTTGCGAAAAACTTCATCGGGCGTCTCAATTAATGTACGTGTTGTTTTTTCATCGGAACCACCCACGTTGTTGACCCATACATCGAGGCGACCAAATTCTTTAATTGTTGCTGCGGCAATGTTTTCAGAAAAATCACGAATGTCGCCAGCAACGGTGAGGGCACGTTGTCCGCGTTCACGAACACCTGCTGCCGTTTCGTCAAGATCACTTTGGCGCCGCGAGTTCAGAACAACATCGCAGCCTGCATCGGCGAGTGCCCACGCAATGCCACGACCAATACCTTGGCCGGATCCGGTGACTACAGCTACTTTGCCGTCCATACGAAATATGTCGAGAATGCTCATGGCATGACAATAGTGGCGTGAGCGAAGTAGTTGGGCAGGCGGAGTTGAGAAAAGAACTACGCTTTGCATATAGGGATATTTCATAAGGAGCGCTCATGGCTGGTGTATTAGGAAACTTGCAAGGAAAAACCGCAGTCATCACGGGTGGTGCGTCGGGAATTGGTTTGGCCATGGCCCAGCGTTTTGGCGCAGAGGGCATGAACGTAGTGATTGCCGATGTTGAACAAGGCGCACTTGATGCCGCAAGCGATTTGTTGAACGATGCAGGTATTCCATGTGCTGCAATGCGATGCGATGTATCCGACCGCAATGCTGTTGAGGCACTTGCCGATTTCTCTTATGAAGAGTTTGGTGCAGTTCATATTTTGTGTAACAACGCTGGCGTGGTGCATCGCGACCTCACATGGGAAGCATCAATTGAGTCATGGGAGTGGGTGCTTGGTGTTGACCTATGGGGCCCTATTTATGGTGTGCACTCTTTTGTGCCGCGCATGCTTGCTTCTGGCGAACCTGGCCATGTGGTGAACACCGCTTCAACGGCAGGAATTTTGGCTTTCCCGAGTATCGCTTCTTACGACGTCGCAAAGCAGGGAGTTGTTGCATTGTCAGAGGCACTGCTTGCCGATGCCATGGCGGCCAACGTGCCGTTGCGGGCGTCGGTGCTGTGCCCCGGAGTGGTGCGCACCAAGATTGGCTTCAGCGAGCGCAATCGCCCGGGTGGCGTGAAAGGCGAAGCATTTGGTACTCAAGGTCTCACGACGGCGACCGAGGCGATTGACCCAGAAGATGTTGCCGACCAGGTGCTTGAGGCCATCAATAATGGAACCTTTTGGATCATGACCCACCCGCGCTATGTGGACCTCGTGAAGGAACGGGCCGAAGGCATGCTGACGGGTGGCAATCCGCCCATTCCGCGGCCTATTTAAGCCAATTGACAGCAAATTAACGATTTCCTTGTTTCTCATAGTGTGACTCAGGCCTCACCTCAGGTAGTTTTTCACGAGTACGAAAGTGAACTGACGGCAAACTCCGCCAGGGCCAAAGGGAGACACTGTGTTAGCTGACAAATGGATTATTGACCGCACTCCAACGAAGCGCTTTCCTAGTTATACGCGTGGCAACGCCGCCGACGTACTAGCCGACCCAGTGAGCCCGTTGGGGTGGAGTTTGTGCTGGGAAAAAGGGGTCGTGCTTGGGTGCAAAGTGGGCTTTGTTACTTTCGGTGTTTTTGAACACGAAGATTACGGTACGCCGCCAGAAACATTCGGACTCTTCGGTGGCTACTTCTATAACTCACTCATGCAGGCTCGCCTCATGGGTGTGCGTATGCCAGGTGCGAGCCCAGAGGCTATTGATGCCGCGTATTTCGATGCAAATCCCGATGTGCCGCCTTACGTTGCAGAGCCGTGGCACGAAAGCCCAGTGCATGAAGCGAGGCTTGGCGAAACCATGGCCTACGTCATGGGCTCAACGGTGCATCCACCGGTAGAGGAACAAAAAATTCTCGCCATAAAAATTCGTGCTGAACGCCCCGACTTGTCGAAGTTGAGTGACGCAGAACTTGTTGCACGTGCACGCAGCATGGCCCCCGTTTTGGTCACTACATTCGAACAACACGTGTGGTCATCGCTTGGCGCTTCACTCGGGCCAGGAGCCGTGCAAGCAATTACTGCAGCCATCGGCCGCCCAGAAGATGGCGTGCGTCTTATTGGTGCAGTTGGCGACGTTGACTCTGCTCTCATCGCTATCGACTTGTGGGATCTCTCACGCACCATTCGTTCGACACCTGAAATTACCGCAGCATTCGATGCCGGGTTCGACGGTTGGGAAAGCCGCATCGCTGGTAAAGAATTTGAAAAGGCGTTGACTGCATTCAAGTTGAAGCACGGTTCACGTGGGCCAAATGAATGGGACCCTGCTGCACATAGCTACGAAACAAACCCACGTTTAGCTTTTGCTCAACTCGATCGCTTGCGTCACCAAGGTGATGGTTCCGACCCTCGCGCAGCAAGCAAGCGCAATGGTGCAGAACGCGCACGTTTGTTTAAAGAAATTTCTGAAGCACTTGCTGGCGATGCTGAAACAGCAGGAATGTTCGCTGCTGGTTACGCATCGGCTGCTGGTTGGCAACAAGCGCGTGAGCGTTGCAAGACCAACAACATTGCCGTTATTCATGAAGTGCGTGTTGCAATTACAGAGCTTGGTCGCAGGCATGCCGCAGCTGGAAATATTGACAAAGAAACCGATATTTTCATGCTGCTTGAAGCCGAGCTTGATGCGTTTTTAGCGAATCCATCTTCGTTTAAAGCGTTGCTCAGCGAACGTGCTCTCGACCATGCAGAACTTGCCACGTTAGAGCCACCATTTATTGTCAATGGTTCTGTTCCTCCTTTGTCACAGTGGAAGCGCCGTGGCGCAGGCAATTACGAAATAGTCAAAGTGGGAGACGTGCTTACAGGAGCTGCATGTTCAGCAGGTGTTTACACCGGTAAGGCACGCATTATTCTCGACCCATTCGACCCTTCTGGGCTCGATGCCGACGATATTTTGGTCACGCTCAACACCGACCCATCATGGACCCCGTTGTTCCTGGCCGCTGGTGCAGTAGTGGTGAACCTTGGTGCAGTTGGTTCGCACGCCAGCATCGTGAGCCGTGAACTGGGTATTCCTTGTGTTGCGTCGGTTACCGATGCAACACATCGCATTCCCGATGGTGCCACCATTACGGTCGATGGCGCTGCGGGCACAATCACTATTGTTGCATTGCCTTAAGGCGCTATAGCTCTAATTTTCTAGAACGTTTGCGAGGAACTTTTTCGTACGGTCCTCACGTGGTTCATTAATGACTTGAGCTGGTTTTCCTTCTTCAACAATGACGCCACCGTCCATGAAAATAACTCGGTCGGCGACGTTGCGAGCAAAACCCATTTCATGGGTTACTACCAACATGGTCATTCCTTCTTCTGCAAGTTCGCGCATCACGCCAAGCACGTCGCCAACAAGTTCTGGGTCGAGCGCACTTGTCGCTTCATCGAACAACATCACACTTGGCTCCATGGCTAAAGCACGTGCAATGGCAACACGCTGTTGCTGGCCACCCGAGAGTTGTGCTGGGTATGCCGATGCCTTGTCGGCAAGACCAACACGATTAAGCAACACATCTGCTCGCGCGTTGGCCTCTGCACGTTTCATCTTCAGCACTTTGCGTAAAGAAATGGTGACGTTGTCGCGTACGGATAGATGAGAAAACAAATTAAATTGCTGAAACACCATGCCGGTTGCGCGTCGAGCTTTGTCAATGTCGCAGTCGCGATGGGTGAGTTCTACTCCTGCCACAAACACTTGACCGCGTGTTGGCTGCTCGAGCATGTTGACGCAACGCAATAAGGTGCTTTTCCCTGAGCCCGATGGCCCAATGATGCAGAGCACTTCGCCCTTGGCAACTGATAGGTCAATTCCACGCAGTACGTGGTTGTCGCCAAAACTCTTGTGCAATTGACGAAGTTCTACAAGAGGTTCACTCATCGCCGACCCACTTTTGAACGTCGTTCCATCCAGGCAGCTAACTGCGTGAGCGGAATGGTGAGAGCTAAATACACAAGGCCAGCAACAACAAGTGGTGTGGCATTTGCAGAATCATTTACTCCGTTACGACCAAAACGTGCAAGGTCGAGCGTGCGTTCAGTAACGCCGAGAACAGAAATGAGCGACGTGTCTTTAATAAGCAATACGAATTCGTTGGTAAGTGGTGGAACAATAATGCGAAATGCCTGGGGAATAATGACGGTCACCATGGCACGTGTGTACGACATGCCAAGCGAACGAGCTGCTTCCATTTGCCCACGGGGGACTGCCTCAATGCCGGCGCGTAC
>CAIOHI010000129.1 GCA_903858075.1 uncultured Actinomycetes bacterium | reverse complement strand
GTTCACCACGCGCAGTGCCAAGGCTCACAACAAGTACGAAGAAATACAGCAGGGCAAACGTTGCAAAATGAAAACGACCGAAGTCGAAACTTGCTAATTCTTTGAGCCCCTTTTGCAGACCAACACCCGAGTCGAAACCGAAAATTGTTTGCCACCAATTGCTGTTGACAAAGTTGGTTAGCCACATGAGTTGCAACAGCAGCGCACTGCACATTCCGACACCAAAAATGCTCGCAGCGCCACGCACTGAGGATGTTCCGCCCGCAACGATGCCACTGAGCCACCACAGGCCAAAAAGCACTACGCACAATGGAACAAAGGAAGACTCGAATGCAGCCACAACGCCAATAACGAGTCCGAGTCTTACTCCTTGACGCGCAACGTCGCTTGCACGCGCTGTGTCTACATTACGCGCAGCATTAAACGCGGTAATGACCCATGGAAGCGCCCCATAACTTGCAAGTGCACCCCAACGTCCCGTTGCAATACATTCATACCCAATGGGCAACGCAAGGTAAGTAACGACTCCAGCAATGCGGGCTCTGCTTGAAGATGCGGCAGCACTGGCATGCCACATCCCTATTGCAGCAACAAGCAGTAAACCGACTATGGCAAGCGTTCGTAAAAGTGCTGGGTTTCCCAGTGAAAAAAACGAAGCAACTGCTACGAGCGCAGTTCCTGTTGGCGCAGGAGATAAGGAGCCAAAACCTGCTGGCCACCAACCCAATCGATACGCAGCTGCCAAAGACCGCCACGACTCGGTAAAGGGCACAAATTGGCCAATGTTTGCTACTCCGCGAAAAAAGAGTTGGCGGCTTCCTACCATCACAATTGCAGCGAGCATGCACCCAACAACAACAGAAAAACGCTGACGGCGTTCTCGTTCTTTGGCAACCACAAATGACTCACGTCGGCGCGCATCGCTCTCGGCGCGGCGCAAGCGAAGAAAGTTTGTTGCGCGAGCACTACCACGTACCTGCAAGTAATGAACTTCTGCATCATTCACTAGTCGCGATTGCTGCACAACACGACGGCGCTGCGCAATGGTGGCGACCCGCAGTACGCCACCGCACGTTGCACGAAGTGCCGCTACCCCTTGTTTCCACTTTCCAGTTGCAATAGCAATGGGTAGTTCTAGCAAAGACAAACCAAGCATTTGGAAAAAGACAGGCAAAAGTCGCGCACTAGAGGTACACGACAAAACTGTTGCCACCCGGTTCGTTTCGCTCATTTTGCTGAGTTCAATAGCTGGCTGACGGGAAATGAAATTTTCGCGATGTTGCGCTACTGCACTTGGCACCACGACAACACGACCACCCGTGAGATGCACGCGCCAACACAGGTCCATTTCTTCGCCACCAAAAGTGATGCCAGGGTGAAAACCACCAAGGGTACGAAACAGATCTGACCGCACCAGCAAACATGCACTTGGCAAACAGAAAACGTCGGCCACTGCATCGTGTTGTTGTTGGTCTTTTTCGCCAGGAAGCACGATGGGGTCTATTTCGCCACAACGGTCAACGCCCATACCAACGTGCTGCAAGAGTGACGGGTCATCCCATTGCACAAGCTTTGGGCCCACCACTGCGGCATTGGAACGTGAGAGTTCAGTGACGAGTTCACTGACTGCATTGCTGGCAAGGCACACATCGTCGTGCAAGAAGAGAAAGAGGCCATTGTCTCCTTCTACTAAACGTGCTGCTGCGTTTTGGGTTGGCCCATAGCCCGGGTTTCCCTCGACCTTGCGCACGGCGGCGAGCGGCAAATGTTGGGCAATATGACTTTCGTAGGCTTGTCGCACCTCGTCGTCTGGACCAACAAGGAAAAAAAGGTACTGAAGCAACTCGTAGTCTTGGCCCACCAAGGCATTGATGACCGCCACGAAGTCGGACCCGACCGACCCTTCTGGCCCGGTTGGGTCGCAGAACACCACCATCGACGCCACCACAGGTGGCACCGCGTTGCCGTTGTTTGGCCACTGGTAAGAGGTGAAATCCGTGATGGAGTAAGGCTAGTAGGGAGACCTAAAAAGGCTCCCCACTGACACCCAAGTGCTTGCAAAAATTAGCAGTGCAAGATACCCTTTACTTGTGAACATTCCGAGCGACTTTCGCCTTCCCTCGTGGAAAATACCCATTATTGAGGTCGATTTGTCAGAAATTGACGTGCCTCAGATCGCTGAAAAAGTCTCTGAATACGGCAAAGAAGCCCTGTATGTCACAGTTGGCACCGGAGTTCTCGCCTTCCAACAGCTTCAGGTTCGTCGTCGTGAAGTGATGACAACATTGCATACAGAAAACCCTGAACTTGAAACACATATTGCAGAAGTTG
>CAIOHI010000128.1 GCA_903858075.1 uncultured Actinomycetes bacterium | reverse complement strand
TGGAAACTTTTCGAAAGCCCAGCGTGGAATTTTCGTAACAACGTAGTCGATAGTTGGTTCAAAACTTGCCGGCGTCATTTTGGTGATGTCGTTCGGAATCTCATCGAGCGTGTAACCCACAGCAAGCTTCGCTGCAATTTTTGCAATGGGGAAACCTGTCGCTTTCGAGGCAAGCGCCGACGAACGAGAAACACGTGGGTTCATTTCAATAACTACTAGGTCACCATTTGCTGGATTGACCGCGAACTGGACGTTTGATCCGCCAGTCTCTACTCCAACGCGCCGGATACACGCGAACGCTGCATCACGCATCTTTTGATATTCCACGTCAGACAATGTTTGTGCTGGCGCCACCGTAATGGAGTCCCCTGTATGAACACCCATTGCGTCGAGGTTTTCAATTGAGCAGATGATGACGCAGTTATCGGCATTGTCACGCATTACTTCAAGTTCATATTCCTTCCAGCCAACGATGGAAGTTTCGATAAGAATTTCACGGATAGGGCTTGCATCTAAACCATTAGCAGCAAGTTTCAAAAACTCTTCTTGCGTGTTTGCAATACCCGTTCCGCGACCACCCAAAATGTAAGCAGGTCGAATAATGATGGGTAAGCCAATTTCGGCAAGCACCTTGTGCGCTTCTTCCATATTGTGCGCGACACCACTGCGTGGAACAGATAAACCAATTTCAATCATCGCTTGCTTGAATTTGTCGCGGTCTTCGGCTGTGGCAATAGCTTCAGCATTCGCGCCAATGAGTTCCGGGGTTCCCGGCACTCCAACCAAACCCTTTTCGAAGAGTGCCATTGCAAGGTTGAGCCCTGTTTGACCGCCGAGTGTTGGCAATACAGCATCTGGTTTTTCACGCTCGATGATTTTCGCTAGAACTTCTACCGTGAGTGGTTCAATGTATGTGCGGTCTGCAAAGTCGGGGTCGGTCATGATGGTCGCTGGGTTCGAGTTTGCAAGAATGACGCGATACCCCTCTTCTTTCAACACGCGACATGCCTGCGTTCCTGAATAGTCGAACTCGCATGCCTGACCAATAACAATTGGTCCGGAACCGATAATTAAAATGCTGTGAATATCGTTACGACGCGGCATTACTTTCCATCCATTACATTGGCAAACTGGTTAAAGAGATATCTTGAATCGTGCGGCCCAGGACCCGCCTCGGGGTGGTACTGAACGCTGAAGGCCCGTGCGCCACGCACTTTCATTCCCTCATTTGTTTCATCATTGAGGTTGATATGGGTGACGTCGATGAGCTGAGCGAGGGATTTCTCGTCAACACAGAAATTATGATTTTGGCTAGTGATTTCTACGGTGCCTGTCTCGAGACGCTTCACTGGGTGGTTGCCACCATGGTGGCCAAATGGCAACTTGTAGGTTTTGGCGCCTAAGGCTCGTGCCAACAGTTGATGACCAAGGCAAATTCCAAAAATGGGTACGCCCTTTTCCAGCAGATCCTTGATGGACTGCACTGCGGTATTCACCATTTCTGGGTCGCCAGGGCCGTTGGATAAAAACACACCATCGGGTTTCATCTGGAGAACTTCCTCGGCACAGGTGTGCGCAGGCACCACGCGAACTGTGGCGATTTCAGCGAGACAACGCACGATGGTCGACTTAATACCAAAGTCGTAAGCCACCACATTGTGTTTTCCTGAACCCATTTCATAGGCCGACTGCGTGGTGACTTGAGAAACCAGGTCGACCCCTGCAGTGCCTTTTTCACTTTGCGCTGATTTCAAAAGTACTTTCGGATCGGCAGTACCAAAAGAACCGCTCATTGCACCGGCATCACGCAGAATACGGGTGAGGCGGCGAGTGTCGACTCCGCCAATAGCAGGGATCCCCCAGCGTTGCAGCGACGACAACAGCGAATCTTCGGCGCGCCAGTTGCTATGACGTCGCGCCATTTGGCGCATGACCACACCGCGAGCGAATGGTTGTCGAGATTCATTATCTAAATCGACTGTTCCGTAGTTTCCAATGTGTGGCTGAGTAAAGGTAATGATCTGCCCGGCATAGGAAGGGTCGGTAATAATTTCTTGATAACCAGTAATTGCAGTATTGAAAACGACTTCGCCTGCTGAAACGCCCGACTCAGGAAGTGCTCCAAACACTTCACCTTCAAATACTTCGCCGTTCGCAAGCACGAGGTGCCCATCTGTGAAACCATTCGGCGCACTCATTTAGTTACTACTCCTGCTTCTACTATGACTTTTCCATCTCGCAACACGCACTGCACTTGACCTTGCAAAGGGAGTCCGAGATAAGGGGTGTTTTGACTTTTGCTGACGATTTGTTCGAGAGATTGTTCCCATTGTGTGGTCGGGTTGAATACGACGAGGTTTGCGATATTGCCAGGAGCAACAGCATTTCCCTGGCGGGCAGTGAGGCCGGCAATACGAGCGGGAGCCCAGGACATCAACTCGATTACTCGCTGCACGGAACAACCCGAGTACTTCAATGCCACACCGAGGGCACTTTGTAAACCCAACATTCCCGGTGGAGCGGCTTGAAGATCTTGATCTTTCAGATGGGCCGCATGCGGAGCGTGATCGGTGGCAATTGCATCGATTGTTCCATCTTGCATCCCCGCGCGGAGTGCTTCAACATCTTCCATGGTGCGTAGAGGTGGATTGACTTTGAACACCGTGTTGAACCCAGACAACTTTTCATCGGTCAAAGAAAAGTGGTGCGGAGTCACTTCAGCAGTGACGGGCAAGCCTTCATTTTTCGCTTGACGTACGAGTTCCACACTGCGCGCAGTGGACAGATGCAGAAAGTGCATTTTCGCACCCGTTTCCCGCACTAACTCAAGATCACGCTGCAGCATGAGTACTTCTGCAATTGATGGCCAGCCTGGCAGGCCGAGATGAGATGAACAGCATCCCTCGTGCATGACCGCACCTTCAGTGAGTCGAGAGACCTCGCAATGTTGCATGAGGGTGATGTTGAGCTCTTTGGCGTACTCCATGGCCCGCCGCATGATGACGGGATCTTGTACTCCATTGCCATCGTCGGTGTACAGAGTTACTCCGTTTTGCGCGAGGGAATGAAATGGGCTGAGCTGCAAGCCACTTCGGTTCACAGTGATACACGCAGATGGAACTACGTCGACTAAACCAGCTCGCTCCCCTTGCATCCGTACAAACTCGACCACCGCGACTGAATCTTGAGCCGGTTCGGT
>CAIOHI010000127.1 GCA_903858075.1 uncultured Actinomycetes bacterium | reverse complement strand
GTCCAACAAAGCGAGTGGCTCGCCAATGTGGCCACACATTCCACTCCCGACAATTTCTCACGCGCCATGAAACAAGCCGTCATGAGCCTCACAGCAAATAATGAACTCGAGCGCTTAGAACAACAGCGTCGCAAAACCTGGTTACGGCATTGGGTCGACCGTGATTCGGGCATGGTCTGCATGCATGGCGAGTTCGACCCCGAGTCCGGGCTTTCCTTTGTTGGCAAATTGCAGCAAGTGGTCAATCGTCTTTTCCATGAACACACCCCCAGCACCTGCCCTGAAGGCGAAGCACGAGCACGACACCTCAATGCCTTGGGGCTCATTGCTCTCGTCCAACAGTCTGGCGAGAGCAACAGTCACACGTCTGCCCATCAACGTGCAGAAATTAGCGTGGTCATCGACTATCAAACCCTTGTACAAGGTCTACATACCAACACCGTTATGCACACCGGAACCGATGTGCAAATACCCATCGACACCATTCGCCGAATGGCTTGTGAAGCAAAAATTATTCCCATTGTTCTCAGCACTGCCGGAGCAGTCCTCGACCTTGGTCGCTCCTCTCGCCTCGCGTCACGACAACAACGACAAGCACTTGAGGCAATGCATGCCACATGTGCCATTCCGCAATGCCAGGCCCCCGTTGGGCAATGCCAACCACATCACCTCACGTTTTGGAATAGTGGTGGCCCCACCGACCTCAATAATCTCGTTCCACTTTGCGCCACACATCATCGTTGCGTTCATGAAGGCGGCTGGAAACTTACGCTCAACGCTGGTACGCGAGAAGTGGTGGTGCGACAACCAGGGAGCCATACACTTCCACCATGAGCACAGTTCGACACATCGGCGATGAAAAATATGTTTCCTTCACCAGTGTGAAACGCAATGGCGAAGAGGTATCGCTACCTGTATGGATCGTTCAGTTGTCGCCAAGCGAAGTGGCTTTTACATCTTCGGGCGATGCATGGAAGGTGAAGCGTGTACGTGCCAATGCACAGGTATCGCTTCAACCTTGCGATTTTCGAGGTCGCTTGCTTGAAGGAGGCACCAAGGTGCACGGCACTGCGCGAGTAGTGACACCACAAGAAAACCCACAAGATCTTGCCTCAGTGGAAAAAGCCGTCACTAAGAAATACGGCATTATTGCCCGCTTTGTAAACCTCTCGTCATTCCTGAAGGGCATGTTTCGCCGTGAGAAATCTAACAACGCAGCCATCATTGTCCAGCTGAGTCTTTAGCACGAGACATTTCAAACTCGTAGAATACCGACGTTGTCTCATTCCACTCACTCTCCTTTGCCCATATCTGAGGCATTCACGCATCGTCCTGCTCTTGATGGTCTGCGCACAGTTGCCGTGTATCTGGTGGTGCTCTTCCACAGTGAGCTCACTTGGATGCGAGGCGGCTTCATTGGTGTCGACCTTTTCTTTGTCTTGTCGGGTTTTCTTGTTACCAACGTGATGCTTGCCGAGCATCGCACAACCGGTTCTATCCAACTGCGCCGTTTTTATGCTCGGCGTGTACGGCGTCTTCTTCCCGCAGCACTCATTGCGATAGTGATTATTTGCCTTCTTGCTTCAGTAACTGAACCTCGTCTTGTTGCTATGAGCTTTGTTAATGATGCCCGTAGCTCACTTCTCTACGTTGCAAACTGGAATTTTCTTGGGGCATCAACAAATTATTTCGCCGATGACGTAAACAAAAGCCCATTTTTGCATTTCTGGTCTCTTGCTATTGAAGAACAGTTCTACTTTGCCTTTCCGTTATTGCTCGTTGTCCTCACTAAGTTTGCACAACCACTGAAAAAGTTCACAAACTTAATTTTCGGAATCGGTGCACTTTTTGTTGCGTCAATCGCATTACAAATTTTCACGCAACAGAGCAACCCCATGCGGGCCTATTACGCAACCGACACCCGTGTGTATCAACTCGCTGCAGGGGCTTTACTTGCAGTGTTTCTTCTGCGTCGCAACGAACATTCCAGTACTTCTGTTACAAAGCTTCCCTTCCAGGCGGCTCTTACTCCACTTGCTCTTGTTGCATTCATTGCTCTAGCAATTGGCGACGGGTGGTTTCTCTCTTCGCTATCTGCAAGCACTCGCGGAATTTTGGCAACGGCAATGGCGGTTGTGCTCATTTGGTCGCTCGAACCACATTTCCCTTCACCACTTCAACGTATTTTCTCCTCCAAGCACTTCACGTATCTGGGTCGCATCTCGTACGGCACGTACTTATGGCACTGGCCACTCATCGTTCTCTCTAAGCCAGTACTTTCACTGTCTCCTCTGCAATTGGCATTGTTTTCCACTGTGGGCGCCACCGCACTGTCGGCGCTTAGTTACGAACTCATCGAAGCCCCCGTTCGCGTGAGCAAACGCCTGCATCGCATTCCGCGCACTGTTGTTGTGGTTGGGCTTGCTCTGAGTGTTCTCACAGCAACATTGCTGGTACGTCCGCTGCTCGATGGCACCCCGAAGGTGCGGCAAACTGCCTCAACTATTAATACTTCAGGTTTGCCGACCAAAGTGCAGGCAATTCTCAGTGCAGCACCACCACAAACCTTTGACATGAAAAGTGCAATGCCCGCAGCGGAACTTGTTCAACCCTGTTCTGCTAGCGAACCCAGCAAGTGCACGTTGTATACCGACACCTCAAAAGACTCAACACCACAGCACATTGTGCTGATGGGCGACAGCAATGCGGAAATGCTTATTCCTACTTTTGTGAAACTTGCGCGCGAGAAACACTTCACATTCTCGGCACTCACACGCTCGGGTTGCCCATGGCAACCTGGCCTGATGTGGGCAGCACGCGATGAAACACTTATTACTCGTTGTAAAAAATCTCGTGCCGAGTGGTACGACACTCTTCTTCCAGCGCTGAAACCCGACATCATCATCGTCACTAATGTCTCTCGAGACCCCGGCTCACGACCCGACGCCTTTTACGTACCGGAAAATCCAACACAAGACGATCTTTCTACTGTTGTTGCACAACGCACGTCAGCAGCACTCGATGCGCTATTGAAGATTGCAACAAGAGTGGCCATTCTTGAACCACTTCCCTTTGCATCATTTGACCCCGCACAATGCTTGTCAGGAGCATCTGCAATTTCTTCGTGTGCGTATGAGGCCAACACCACACCTTTTCCAACCGAATTGATATATCGATCGGAAGCAAAAAATCGTGAGAACGTGTTCAGCGTTGACTACGACACTTTTGCTTGCCCTTACTTGCCTATCTGTATTCCTTTTCTCGATCAACAATTTGTCTTTCGTAATCAGTTCCATCTCAGCGAACTGTGGATTGCTGCTCATCAAGAAAAACTGTGGAATATCCTCATGAGTAGCGGGAAATGGTCGCAATATGCCCCAGCACGTGCGAAGACCAGTAAATGACCTAGCGTGAAGTGTGCCGTTTTCTTCAAAGCAATCATTCTCTGCAAGTGAAGGCGCGAAAGAAAAAGGCGTAGCGAGTGGTCGTGAATTCATTCTTCTCACCACCGCACTCATGGCAAGCAGCGCACTGGCCATAGATCTCATGTTGCCGGCGTTTCCCAAGATGCGTGAGGAATACGGCATGAGCCCCGACTCATCACAAGTCAGCTGGATTGTGACGGCGTTCTTTTTGGGTTTAGCAGTTGGCCCATGGCTCTATGGCCCGGCGTCAGACAAATACGGCCGGCGTGGTTTGTTGTTCGCAGGGCTCGCTTTGTATTCCCTTGGCGGCATCCTTGCCAGCGTTGCGCCGTCGTGGGGTTGGGTGATTGCCGCACGTTTCATTTGGGGCCTCGGTGCAGCTGCTGCACGATCATTGAGTACCGCAATGATTCGTGACCGCTTTGCAGGCACTGTCATGGCCCAGTTGATGTCGACCATCACCGCTGTTTTCTTGCTCGTTCCCATTCTTGCTCCCAGCCTCGGGGCAGGCCTCATAAAAATTGCACCATGGCGCATTGTGTTCTGGTTCCCCAGCGTTGTTGGAGTGCTCCTCATGCTGTGGGCACGTCGACTACCTGAAACTCTGGCCATCGATAACCGCCGACCATTCACCTGGAGTTCGGTCAGCCAGGCTGGCAAGGAAGTACTTTCTCATCGCCAAACAGTGAGCTTCACTCTTGCAATGACATTTCTCTTTGCGGTGATGACTACCTACCTTGCGGGTTCTGAAGTGATTGTGGAAGATATTTACGGCTACGGCAATTGGTTTCCGCTTATTTTCGGAGTCGTGGCGTGCTTACTTGCCGTCAACTCTTTAAACAATGCGCGCCTTGTTAAACGCATAGGTATTACTCCATTGCTTCGACGCATGTCACTCATTGGGCTTTTCACCTCAGTAGGACTCGTTGTGGTTTCCTTCACCGGAAAAGAACATCCTCAATTCTGGGTTTTCTACCTCGCCATAGCGTGTGTATTGCCTATTGCCCAGGGGCTTGTACCCAATTGCAATGCAGCCGCAATGATGCCCGTGCCCCACGTTGCCGGCACCGCAACAGCCATTATTGGCACATTTTCTACTGCAGGCGCAGCGCTTCTCGGCAGTGTCGCAGCAAGCGCATTTAACGGAACAGTGAAGCCGTTTGCCTTCATTATTGCAATGTTCATTTTTATTGCCACAGCATTCATCTGGTGGGGTTCAAGTGGTGAAAATGAGGGGCTAGGATCTCCCACATGACATCAGTGCACAACATCCCCGTAACAACAATTTCTGGCGCTAACACCACCTTGGGCGACTTCGCCGGGTCGGTCATGTTGGTTGTGAACGTCGCTTCACAGTGCGGCCTCACCCCTCAATACGAAGCTCTCGAGAGCCTGCACCAAACATACAAAGACAAAGGTTTTTCAGTTCTTGGTTTTCCTGCCAACAACTTCGGTGCGCAAGAGCCCGGCACCGACGCTGAAATTGTCGAGTTTTGCAGCACAAAGTTCAACGTGAAGTTTCCGATGTTCTCCAAAATCAGTGTTGTCGGCGACGACCAGCATCCTTTGTACTCCGCGCTCACCGCAGCTGCACCTCGTGCAGAAGGTGACCCCGATGCATTCCGTGATCGCCTCAAAGGTTTTGGCATGACTCCAAACCAAGACCCCGACGTGTTGTGGAACTTCGAGAAGTTTCTTGTGAACCGTCAAGGTGAAGTGGTGAAGCGTTTTGCTCCAACAACCACTCCTGACGACGCTGCACTCACTGCAGCTATTGAAGCTGAACTCGCTAAATAATTATTCTGCGAGAATTCAGTCGTCGCTAGACCAGGCCCAATGGAACGTGTGTTCCTCGTGGTTGTTCGCAATGCAGTTTTGATCCTTTTTTAATTACTCCTGCCCGAACAACAACGCCCATAATTCCTGCGCGACGTACAAGGTTGCCGTCTGGGTCATATTCGATAACAGCACCTCGTAGCCCTTCTTGGTATGAATCAAGTTGAGTGCATGGGTTACGCAGACC
>CAIOHI010000126.1 GCA_903858075.1 uncultured Actinomycetes bacterium | reverse complement strand
CGTCGATCGTGTCTTTTTGCTGAACATGGTGCGCCCAGCAAGCAAAGCCGAAGTACTTCCCGTCTCGTTAGCTCATGAGCCTGTCGATGTTGCTCCCGATATCCGTGTGAAAAAAGAGAAGAAGCCTCGCCTCGCAGCTCGCAATGAACTTTTTCAAGATGAAGTTTCCTCACCTGCATCATCGGTAGATCCACTTCTCTAGAGCAAAACGTTGTAATTTTGATGCATGGCAGCATTTGACCCCAATGAAATGATTGAGCGCTTCAAAGACCGAGCATCATCGGTGAAGCGTCGCTCGCTGCCGCCAGTTTCTGGTGAAGAGCGTCAGGCTTTTCTCAATCAAGCGCAGACCGACTTTCAAGATTTTGCAATCATTGGCGATGCAGTCGCCTCGATAGAAGATGGTGTGCTGGTGTTGCGCGTGAATCTTGCAGGCGACAGTAAGAAATAGTGCGGCGCCATAAAGAGACCCACCACGAAACTGGTGGGCCACAACACGAACTTGCTTTGCTTGCTTGCATCGCGGCTGTCCTTGCTTGGAGCGTAGGACCGTTGCTCGTTCGCGGTATCACTGCTCCTTCTATCGCTTTTACTCCCATCCGCCTTCTGCTGTCGGTGCCGGTCATGACCCTGTCTGCTTATATGTCGGGTGGTCGCCTCACTGTGGCCATGATAAAAAAATGTTTTCTGCCAGGAGTTCTCTTTGCTGCATCAATGCTGAGTGGTTTCATGTCGTTTCAGCACACATCCATCGCAAATGCCACTCTCATCTCCGCTTTACAACCAGTTCTTATGTTGCTCGTGGCTCCGCGCCTTTTTGGTGAGCGCCCAACCGTTCTTCGTATATGCATGTGTGTGGTTGCCCTTGGTGGAGTGAGCATGGTGGTGTTTGCTGCGCAAGCCAATAGTGAAGCTGGCTTGAGCGGTGACCTCTATGCACTTATCAACTTGGTGGTGTGGAGTGCATACTTCGTTGTGGCAAAAAGAGCCCGTGATGCAGGTACGCACGCCGGCTCGTTTCTGGCAGCGGTCTTTCTTGTAGCAACTGTGGTACTTGTTCCCGTTGCGATTATTGCCCAAGCCGATTTCGCACTAGTCAACGGCAATGACTGGTGGCTCATTGCTGCTCAAGTCATTATTCCTGGGCTCATTGGGCACACGCTGATCACATGGGCGACCCGTTATCTCGACATCACCCTGGTGTCGCTCATCAACTTGCTGAGCCCGGCAATTTCTATGGCAGGAGCTTGGATTCTTTACAGCCAATCCATGCAAGTGCTCCAGGTTGTGGGCGCCGTAGTAATGCTGATTGCAGTTGGGGTTGTGGTCCGCACTCGCAACGCCAGCGTCCAACCCGTTGCCGAGGCAATTACTGCGGAATGATGAGGCATGACTCAACAACGATTTGCAAATAGGGTTGCCCTAGTTACTGGCGGAGCAAGTGGAATGGGGCGACAAATTGCTCTTTCCTTTGCGGCGGAAGGCGCCAAAGTTGTGGTGGGCGATATTCAGGAAGAGCTGGGTGCAGAAACCATTGCACTCATTACAGCCGCTGGCGGGCAAGCCATCTTTCACAAAACTGATGTTTCGCAAACCGCCGACGTTGATGCCCTCATCGCGCTTGCGGTTTCGCACTTTGGTGGTTTGAATCATGCAGTCAATGCAGCAGCAATTGAAGGTGAAGCACCTGAACTCGCGTTATTAGAAGAGGAAGTGTTCGACCGCATCATTGCTGTGAACTTGCGCTCGGTCTTTCTTTCTATGCGAGCAGAAGTACGTGCATTTCTTGCTGCAAAAACTGGCGGCACCATTGTGAATATTGCATCCACAAACTCGTATCGTCCACAGCCTGGTCAAAGCGCATACACCTCATCAAAATTTGCTGTTGCCGGAATCACCAAAGCCGCAGCTATTGAATATGCAGGTCGCGGCATTCGTATTAACGCCGTTGCCCCAGGAAGTATTGACACTCCGATGTTGCGCAATGCAATGGCGCGACGCAAGCGTGGCAATGAGGCTGACACCATTGCTCGCCTCAGCCTCATTGGCAGGTTCGGCACGGTTGAGGAAATTGCTCATGCAACCTTGTGGCTCAGCAGCGATGAAGCCACCTACACAATGGGCCATGTCATGGCAGTCGACGGGGGATATCTCTCGCGATAAGCGGGTATCCAATGAAATGAGTCCGCGCCGTCGGTTTTGGGGGTGGGGCTGATAACATTTCCCTCGCTACGCGGATGTGGCTCAGTGGTAGAGCATCACCTTGCCAAGGTGAGGGTCGCGAGTTCGAATCTCGTCATCCGCTCCAAATAAGGAGTTTTAGCTTCTTTAGGTTCTTTTCACCGGAAATCAGGCCCCTTCGGGGGTCTTTTTTCTTTCCAGGGTATGAAGTTGACCCCTAGATCTTTTTTCCAGATATCCCTAATCTTATTTTCAGATGGCGAACGCTCCGCTGCCGCGGGCGTCATTGCCTCACCGCCTCACTCGGCCGTTCTCTGGTGCATTGCTGATTGCGGTTTGTGGCGTTTGGATCATTGAATCGTCACATGTGGCGCCAGCCAATGCGGCATCAGTGCCGCTGGCCAGTGTTACTTCGGTCAGCGCAGGGCAAGGTTTCTCGTGTGCTGTGTCTGGCGGTGGTGTGAAGTGTTGGGGCAGGAACGATGTGGGTCAGTTGGGGAACGGTTCCACCACGTTGAGCACGTTTCCGGTGCAGGTAACAGGTCTTACTTCTGGCGTGTCGTCTGTTGCTGCAGGAAAAAATTTTGCATGTGCAGTAATGCTTGATGCGACTGTGCGGTGTTGGGGCTCGAATACAAGTGGCCAATTTGGTTCGGGCCTCACGGTGTCGAGCACTATTCCCGTTGACATTGGTATTGCCGACGTGAGTGCCATGGCCGCAGGAACAAACTCAACGTGCTTCATTGTGTCGGGTGCTGTGCAATGCGCAGGTGCAAACACCTACGGTCAACTTGGTGACGGAACTTTGAGCCCAAATCCATCACCAATAGACACGGGGGAAACGAGTGCAACATCGGTATCGGTTGGAGACGAATTTGCGTGCGCAGTTGTCAGTGGAGGAGCAAAGTGCTGGGGACGAAATCACAAACGTCAACTCGGTTCTAATGCAACAACGAACCCAACGAAGACTCCAGCAGACGTTTTCGGACTCACCAGCGGAGTGACCTCAGTGGTGAGTGGTTTACAGCATGCATGTGCTCTTCTTTCAAATGGGGCGATGAAGTGTTGGGGCTTCAATTCATATGGGCAAATTGGCGATGGAAGTTTCACCCAGCGTGTAACAGCCGTAGCGGTTTCCACATTGTCGAGTGGAGTATCGGCTATTAGCGCCCGTGAAAACTCCACATGTGCAGTGGTCGGCGGCGCCGCACAGTGTTGGGGTTCAAATGCCTGGGGGCAATTGGGCGATGGCACGGTCGGTGCGCGCAATGTTCCTACAGCTGTTTCCACGCTGGCTAGTGGGGTGGTGGGTATAGCAAATGGTTATGAACATTCATGTGTGGTCATGTCAACGGCGCAAGTGCGGTGTTGGGGCACTCAGGTTGAAGGGGCAGTGGGAAATGCAGTGCCGGTGTATCGAGATGTTCCGCGGCCAGTAACTGGTTTGGCAAGTGGGGTAACGGCACTGAGTGCTGGCAAAGAACACACGTGTGCGGTGGTCAGTGGTGCAGCGCAATGCTGGGGAAGTAATGAATTTGGGCAACTGGGGGATAATTCAACTATTCCTGCTTCTACTGCAGTGCAAGTGCAAGGTCTCACAACTGGAGTTACGGCAATTGCTGCCGGGGAAGCGCATTCGTGTGCGGTGGTGGGTGGGGCTGCACAGTGCTGGGGCCGCAACGACTTCGGCCAATTAGGTAACAACTCAAATATCAATTCGTTAGTACCTGTTGTGGTGACGGGGTTGAGCTCAGGTGTTGTTGATATTTCCGTCGGAAGTAATTTCTCGTGTGCATTACTCAGCGGTGGCGGTGTTCGGTGCTGGGGGTACGGCGGTGCAGGTCAACTGGGTGATGGAGGTGGAGCGGATTCAAATTCTCCGGTGGGTGTAGCTGTCGGAAGTTCAGCAAAATTATCGCTAGGTGATAACCATGCTTGCGCAGTTACAGCAGATTTCACTCTTATGTGTTGGGGCTACAACTTTGACGGTCAACTTGGTGATGGCTCAACAACAGACAGGAATGCTCCAGTGACTGCCATGAGCGGT
>CAIOHI010000125.1 GCA_903858075.1 uncultured Actinomycetes bacterium | reverse complement strand
GTGCAGAAAGCCTTTCCGCACGTTGCAAGTATTGCGGCCATCAGTAGCTCGTGGTATTGCCCTGGTGTTCCACTAGGTGGTGATGCCTACGCGGGCAACGACTACGGCGGAACCATTACTATTTCGAACCCCACCGATACAGAAGTGCAAGGTGTTGTAACGCGCTTTGCAATAGAAAATGAACCCGAGGTCGTTTCAATTGTTGTTCCACCGCGCGACTCCCTCATTTACAACTTCAGCCAAGGTGCACGCGGGGCATATGTCAGCGCGTTGGTAGAACTAGCTGGC
The DNA here is from genome assembly GCA_903858075.1 of uncultured Actinomycetes bacterium. GTDB lineage: Bacteria > Actinomycetota > Acidimicrobiia > Acidimicrobiales > Ilumatobacteraceae > F1-20-MAGs119. Next base: position 2,936 of record CAIOHI010000125.1, on the reverse strand, counting down.
GGCAAAGGAACATCGGTTGAGCAGCGAGCCATTTACCCTGCGGGCGACTCAACGCAACCTTGTGTGAACCAACCTTCGGCACAGTGGTATTTCGCCGACGGTTTCACGGCGAGCGACAGCAAAGAAGATCTTCTGCTCACAAATCCATTGCCCGATGCAACTGTCATCAATGTGCGATTTGTGACAAAAGATGGTGAGCGTCAACCTTCAGCACTTCAGGGCTATGTTCTTCCACCTCACTCATTGCGGGTACTCGATATTGCAAGCCAAGGTGCTCGCGGTGAAGACCTTGTTGGTGTAGAACTTCGTGCCGTCAGCGGCACTTTTGTGGCTGCGCGAGCGCAGCATTATTTAGGTACAGGCCGCTTGGGGTATTCGTTGAAATTAGGAGCTCCAGATGTTGCCGCCGACTGGTGGGTGACAACAGGTGACTATCGCGGCAAACCCAACGAGCAGATTGTTGTATTCAACCCAACAGAAGATGATGCAAAAGTTGTCGCGTTGTTTTCAGGTGATGGCGGTGTTGGCGTTGCGCCTCTGAATCTCACTGTGCCTGCACACCGTGTGGTATCTCTTGCCATGTCAAATATCGCCGGGTTAACAGAGAATCGTTTTGCAGTATCTTTTTCCGTTCTTGAAGGTGCTGGCATTGTGGTGGAACACGTGTCAACGCGCCAACTAGAAAAGTCGATGGCAACCACCGTTGACCTTGGTGTGCCATTTGTGATGGCCGCGAAGCAGTGGGCCATTCCATCGCCCATTGCGCCAGGAACAACCGACGCCATTGCCCTGACCAATGTGACTGCATTGCAAGCGAGTGCACGCATTGAAGGGGTAGGGCCAGCAGGTGCTTTGCCTATTGCCGGCTTAGATGCAATTGTTATAGAGCCAGGCGCAACGCGCTATGTAGCACTGCCTGAGGGTGTGGTACTTGGGCAACTTCAAGTTGTCTCGACGCAAGATCTCATGGTGCTGCGTTCTCTTCCCCGCACTTTTGGTGTGAAGGGAAGAGATCTTGTTGCAGCACTGCCTGTGAAATAGGTTTTATTTCAGCGCTGGCTTTTCAAATAGTTGTTCTAAAAGATCAATTTGTTCGTGTTCAACCTCTTGGGAATACGCATCTGAGGAAATATAGAAAACCAAGGACATGACAAGGCCAACGGCAGTTGCTACTCCTAAGGCCTGCACCCACTTCACCCAGCGTCGGCTAGGAGCTGGGAGCAGCGCCATGGAGAGAACCGTGAGTAAAGCCAGAATGATGCAAATGAGAGTGGTCATTCCATTGAGCGAACCAGAAGCTCTACTCACACGGTCTGCGCGGTTAAAAATAAGTCGCGTCGCCTGGTCTACAACCACCGCCGCTTCCGATGCTAAATCGTCGTTGCCCTCCAAACTTTGTTTCAAAAATTTGAAGGCATCAACGATTTTTCTAAATGCGGCTTCGGCACGTGGGTCTCCGCCAGATGGAGCGCGAGCATCAACTTCGTATTTGCTCACCGCATCTAGGTAGTTGAGAGTGAGCCCTTTCATGATGGGGGCAAGTTTCGGATCAAAAGACTGTGCCTCCTCAATGACAAATTTCAAAGTGGCGGTTTCAGCGAAAAGAGTATCTTGAGCAGATACTTGGTCGTTCCATACGTTCACAATGACAAAGGCCAGCAACAGGGCGAAAACGGTTCCAATGAATCCGAACACGGCAACGAGACCCTCTGTGTCATCGCCTTCATTCCGAATACGAGTACTTAAAATTAATTTAACAATGGGAATAACAATGACGATTGGAACACCAATGCTGATGAGCGCAATAAGCCAGATGGGAAGGGCGAGGAATCCTTCAAGCATGGAGTGAGTCTTTCTCTAAAAACAGTAATTAGAAGAAATTCTATAATAATTCCACCTATTTTTGCCTGATGCGACGCTACCTCTGCGGCGACAGGTTTATTCCTGATGTTGAAATGCCAGTGCTTGCTCTACCCGTTTGATTTGCTCGCTTTCGGCTTTGCGTGTGAAGTCGTCTGAGCCAATGTAAAAAACCAGAGACATCACGAGGCCAACAGCAACTGCAACGCCTACTGACTGCATCCATTTAATCCAGCGTCGGCTGGGGGTGGGAAGAAGTGCCATGGTAAGAACGGTGAGCAGAGCCAGAACAATGCATATCAACGTGGTCATTCCATCGAGTGAACCAGAAGCGCTATTTCTACTGACGGTGTTCTCGCGGTCATGAACCAGTTGCTTCATTTCCTCAAGAATGATTTGCGCTTCGGCTTTTGTCTCTTCGTTGCTCTTAAGATCTTGCACTTCGATCTTCAACACTTCTAGCAATTCTACAAACGCTACTTCTGCTCGTGGGTCTCCGCCCGAAGGTGCCGTGGTGTCAATTTCGTGTTTGCGCACATTTTCGAGGTATTCAATTGTCAGGCCCTTGACTGTCGATAAAAGTTTTGGGTCGAAAGATCGTGTTTCTACAACGATCGATTCCAGTGTGGAGATTTCATCAAAAAGAATATTCTGAGAGGAAACCTGGTCGCTCCATACGTTCACAATGATGAAGGCGAGAAGCAAGGTGAACGCGGTACCAATGAAGCCAAATACGGCAACGACGCCTTCCGTGTCGTCACCTTCAGTTTGAATACGAGAGCTTAAAACTGCTCGGACAATAGGTATGACAATGACGACCGGAACACCAATGCTGATGAGGACGATGAGCCAGATAGGAAGGGCGAGGAATCCTTCAAGCATGAGGGAACGCTTTCTATAAATGTAATACCAGCGCAAATATTACATAGCTTTTTTATTCCGGCTGTTGCATTTCTAGCGCTTGTTCTACACGTTTAATCTGCTCGTCTTCTGCTTTTCGGGTGTAGTCGTCTGAAGCAATGTAGAACACGAGTGACATGACGAGGCCCACTGAAATTGCAACCCCAAGTGATTGC
>CAIOHI010000124.1 GCA_903858075.1 uncultured Actinomycetes bacterium | reverse complement strand
ATCTTTCATAGGAACTTTAGAAAGAAGAGCTACACCGTTCCACTGGCCTTGCCCAAAATGCGCTGTGGAATAGCCCATCTCTTCAAAGGTCAACGCGGGAAATGCAGCATCGTTCATTTTCGTTTCCTGCATGCACACAACATCGGGCTGCACTTCTTCAAGCCAAGCTGTTACCCGCGGTAAGCGAGCTTTGAGCGAATTCACGTTCCATGTAGCAATAAGCATGAATACTGTTTACTTCTTTGCGGCCTTCGATACGGCTTTTGCCGGAGCAGCGGCTTTTTTCGCTACAGATTTCTTCGTTGGTGTGGCCACTTTTTTTACGGCCGCTGCAGCCTTTTTCACCGCGGCTGCGGCTTTTTTTGGCACAGCTGCCTTCTTTGCTACTGGCGCAGCTTTCTTTGCCGGCACTGGCAGTTTCTTTTCCACTTTTGCCGATGCTTTTGCTTTGGTCTCTTTTGCCGCAATTTTTACAGCTTCTGGAACCCCAAGTTCAACACTGCGGCGCGCTGGTGTGTACCCAGCAACAACGAGTGCCAATGTGTCGCCAATTTGAATGGCATCTCGTGCACTACGTGGAGCAGGGTTGCCCAAGAAACGCAAGGGAACATAGCCCTTGATATCGCCTACTTTCACATACGCGCCGTGCGCGCTGTAGCTGTCGACAACACCTTTCACTTTGCTTCCCACCGGCTGCTTCTCGACAAAGGCAAGGAACGGCAATACTTCGTTCACCGAACCAGAGTCGCGCTTTTCAGGGGCTGCTTTCTCGGGTGTTCGCGGTGCCATACGTGCACCCGGTGGCGGCGTCTTCGGCGTGGGCATCGGGCCGCTTGCTTCACGACTTGCCTTTTTCACAGGACGCGCATCTTCGCTGGTGCGTTTTTGCGCCTGTACTCCACGCGTTGCTTTTTTACTTGTTGGCCCACGCACGGGCGAGCGGTGAACAAATACCCAACCGACATGTGGAACGGGCTTGCCACCCATGAGTCGACCTTCGTCGAAGAGCCACGTGTGCTCGCCGTGGAATTCCTGGTAACTGTCATTGGAAATGATGGACGCCTTCACCTTGTCGGCAATTGCCAATACAAAGGCATCGCCGCGGCCAATGGCCCCAGCAGGTGGGGTGACAAGTTCGTTATTGTTCACAGCATCGTCGAAGTCGGCAACTTCTTTCTTGTCGATGCGATGACCGAAACTGGCGTCGACCACCACCGTAATTTTTGAGGTGGGATGCTCGTCCATGAACGCCAAAACAGCTTCGTTGAGTTGTTTCAGGCTCGGAGCACTGCGGCCCTCGGTGGCAATATTGGACCCGTCGACCACCACGTGGTGAGGGCTACGTGGTTGAGGCATAAGTTGTAGTCAAGCACCCCTTGGCTCTCTCTTCGTGGATCATTGCTCGTAGCATTGGTGATTGTGACAACTTCCTCATTCCGCGCCGTTTTCTGGGACTTCGGAGGGGTCATCTTGTCGAGCCCTTTTGACGCATTTTTGCAATATGAGGCCCAAAAGGGGCTTCCTGAGGGCTTTCTCCGCAAAGTGAACGCCACCAACCCCGATACCAACGCCTGGGCCCTCCTCGAGCGAAATGAGGTCTCACCGCGCGACTTCAACGAGCTCTTCCTGGCCGAAAGTACGACCCTTGGCCACCCAGTGCCTGGTTCCGATGTCTTGCAGCTCTTAGCAGGTGAAATTCGCCCCAAAATGGTGCAGGCCCTCGACACGGTGAAAGCAGCTGGGTACCGCATGGCGTGCCTCACCAACAATGTGGTGGGTGGCGACGGAGCCTCGCAAGAGCGGCGTGAAGCCGTTGCAGCCGTCATGTCTCGCTTTGATGCCGTGATTGAAAGCAGCAAAGTGGGCTGTCGCAAACCTGAAACGCGATTTTATGAAATTGCCTGCGAAACCTTGCAGGTGTCACCACACGAATGCGTTTTCCTCGACGACCTGGGCGTGAACTTAAAGCCTGCTGCTGCCATGGGCATGCACACCATCAAGGTCATTAACCCCGACGAAGCACTTATTGCTCTTGGCACTGCCTTACAACTGTCGTTGTAACTGAAATTTATTTCCAGGAGTCGAGTGCGCCGTCCATGAGGTCGGCAAGTTCTTGTTGGTGAATGGCCATTGAACCCGTTGCAGGGCTACCCGACTCGACACGAGCAACATGACGCAGGTCGTAACCACGTTCTTTGAGGCGCCAAATACGATGCTCAACGAAGTGCCACGGCCCCATGTTTTCAGGCTCTTCTTGTAGCCATACCAGCTCTTCAGCGTTCGGGTACTTTTCAATTTCTGCAACAAGTTGATCGAGTGGGAATGGATACAGCTGTTCAACACGTACCACGGCAACAGGCGCGTTGCGCTTGGTGCGCTCCGACATTGCATCCCAGGCAACTTTGCCGCTGCAAATAACAACACGCTTCACTGTTTCAGCAGCAGGAGCGGCAACGTCGCTCAGCACCTCTTCAAAGGAACCATGCGTGAAGTCTTCAATTTTTGAACGACTTTCTTTCATTCGCAACGGTTGTTTCGGCGTGAAAATAACGAGTGGCTTACGCATGTCGCGACGCACTTGACGGCGCAACAAATGGAAATACTGCGCAGCGGTAGTGGCGTTGCACACCTGAATGTTGTCTTCGGCACAAGCCTGCAAGAAGCGTTCAATGCGAGCAGATGAATGTTCAGGGCCTTGACCCTCGTAGCCATGTGGCAACAACATCACCAAACCGTTTTGCTGACCCCATTTATCTTCAGCTGCAACGATGTACTGGTCAATAATAATTTGAGCACCGTTGACGAAGTCGCCGAATTGCGCTTCCCACGCCACCAAGGCATCGTGGTTGGCATGTGCGTACCCATATTCGAATCCGAGTGCACCGTATTCAGATAACAGTGAGTCGTAGACCCAGAAGTTTGCGTTCCCGGTAGGGAGATCTGCGAGAGGTACCCAGTTGCGCTCGTTTTCATAGTCAATGAGTGCGGCATGTCGTTGGCTGAATGTTCCGCGACGCGTGTCTTCTCCGGTCAGGCGCACACTTGTGCCCTCAAGCAACAATGAACCAATAGCGAACGCTTCACCAACAGCCCATTCCACTTCACCGTCTTCGCGGAATGTCTTTTCACGCAATTCAAACTGCTTTGCAAGCTTGGGATGCGGGGTAAACCCTTCGGGGTATTGAGTAAGTTTTGCGAAAATGGTTTCGATAACAGAACGATCGACACCCGTATTGACATGAGGAACCACACCAACCGGGAGTGGGGGCTTCGCGGCCTTAATTGGCACAGGTGCATGTGCACGCGTTTCGTCGAGCGCCGACTGCAACTTGCTTTGATAGTCGAGAAGGTGTTGTTCGGCTTGTTCCACCGTAATGTCACCACGCTTCACAAGCGTTTCCACGTACATCTTTCGTGAACTGCGATGCTCTGCGATGGCCTTGTACATGAGTGGCTGCGTGTAACTCGGGTCATCACCTTCGTTATGCCCAAGGCGGCGATAACCAATGAGGTCGATGACAACGTCTTTGTGAAACTTTTGGCGATAGTCGTAGGCAAGTTTTGCCACGCGCACACATGCTTCAGGGTCGTCACCATTCACATGGAAAATGGGTGCCTGTACCGTTTTGGCAACATCACTTGAATACACCGAGGAACGCGAGAATTGTGGCGATGTGGTAAAGCCAATTTGGTTGTTGATAATGAGGTGAATGGTTCCACCCACGCGGTAACCGCTGAGGTCACTCATAGCCAAACACTCGGCAACAAGACCCTGGCCAGCAAACGCAGCATCACCATGGATAAGCAAAGGCAAAACGCTGAATGCAAGTGGAGGGTTAATGCCATCTTGAGCTGCACGCACCATTCCCATCACGATGGGGTCGACGGTTTCTAAATGGCTGGGGTTAGCAGCTAATTCAACGTCAATTACATCGCCTTCACCAGAAGTGAATTTGCCGTGTGCTCCAAGGTGGTATTTCACGTCACCAGAACCCTGAACAGAATCGGGCTTCACGTGCCCTTCAAACTCTTTGAAGATCTGGTCGTAGCTCTTCCCCACTATGTTGGCAAGCACATTCAAACGACCACGGTGAGACATACCAATAACAGCACCGTCGAGATGCTCAGCGGCAGCCGCCGACAAAATGGTGTCGATAACGGGAATAGCAGTTTCACAACCGTCAAGACCAAAGCGCTTTGTACCTACGTACTTTGTTGCCAAGAACTTTTCAAATGCTTCTGCAGCATTGAGGCGTTCCATGATGCGATTTTTCTGAGACAACGACGGTTTAAAGGTGACTCCCTCTAAGCGATCTTGTAACCATCGGTGTTCTTCCGTGTTTCGAATATGCATGTACTCAACACCAATGGTGCCGCAGTACGTTTCGCGCAATACCGACAAGAGGTCACCGAGTTCCTGGCGATCTACGCCACCAACACCACCGGTAAGAAACGAACGCTCGAGATCCCAAATGGTGAGACCGTAGGTTGATGGGTCAAGTTCTGCCGGAAGTACTGGCTCTTTCCAGCGCAAGGGGTCGAGGTCGGCCATGAGATGCCCACGCACTCGGTGTGTACGAATGATGTTTGCCACCTGCATTTGCTTATGCAACATTTGCTCTTCGGTGTCAGACGCATTGTTGTCGGTGCGCCATTGTTCTGCCTTGTAGGGAACACCGAGGCTCTTAAAAATGTCGTCATAGAAAGCGTGCTGCCCAATAAGTAATTCATGCAAGCGCTTGAGGAACATTCCACTTTCAGCACCTTGAATAATGCGGTGGTCGTAAGTGCTTGTAACCGTTACAACTTTTGAAACGCCCAACTTCGACAAAGCGCGCTCATCGCTGCCCTGAAATTCAGCGGGGTAATCGATAGAGCCCACACCAACAATGACGCCTTGACCTGGCATGAGGCGAGGAACTGATTGAACAGTGCCAATGGTGCCGGGGTTCGTGAGAGTAATGGTGGCGCCTTGGAAGTCGGTCACGGCAAGTTTGTTGGTTTTCACCTTGCGTACGAGCTCTTCATAGGAGTTGAGGAAGTCGGCAAAGCTCAACCCACCTGTATTGCGCAATACAGGGACAACAAGCGTGCGCGAGCCATCAGATTTTGCCACGTCAACAGCTAGCCCCATGTTCACTTCAGGGTTACGAATAATTTGTGGTGCCCCCGCTTCATCGGTGGCAAAACTGTTGTTCATTGCAGGAACCGCATCGGCAATAGCGCGCACAATGGCATAGCCAATGATGTGCGTGAAACTTACTTTGCCCATTCCGCCACGGCCCATGTATGCGTTAATGGCGCGACGGTTTACTTCTAGAAGTCGAGCAGGAACATTGCGAAAGCTTGTTGCTGTAGGAACAGTCAGACTGCGTTCCATGTTGGCAACAATGGCGGCACCCGAACCACGAATGGGTTCTGGAGGTGTTGCCGATGTTGGCGCTGTGACAGCGGGTTTGGCAACAGGTGCATTTTCTACTGAAGGCGCGGTTTGTGTAACACCTGGCACTGCGCCGGCGTGGCCAGGCACATAGTCAGTGAAAAACTCGCGCCATGTATCGGAGACCGCAGTTGGGTCAATACGGAACTGTTCATACATTTCGTCAACAAGCCATGAGTTGGGGCCAAAGACGTCTTGTGGAGTGGAGGGGTTGCTATTCGGCATCACTTCAGATCGTAGTCTTCGACCCTCGTCACAACTGTCTTCAAAACAGGGCTGTGCAGAAAGTCGCCTTTAATACACCCCTGTGGACATCGCCAAGATTCCACTTGTAGAGTTCACTCATGACCCATCGCCTCTCATTACGCACCGTTTTTGCTGCTCTTGTCACTATTTTCGCCTTGTCGGCCTGTGGTGGCGGAACCTCTGCCCCAGCCCAAACCATTCCGAGCGACGCAGGCCTCATTGTGAGGAACGTGAAATCCATCCGCTTCGATAAAAGTGAATATTCAGCCGCTGCAGGCAACGTAAAAGTTGTAACAGTAAATGAAGACACTGTTCGCCACACATTGCTCGTCATTAAAGACGGCGTCAAAGTTCCGAACTTCAAACTTGTCGTCGCTGAAGAAGGAGCCATTGACGTTGGCGAAATTAACTTGGCTGCCGGTAGCTACACCCTTATTTGCGATGTACCTGGCCACCAAAATATGAAAGCAACCCTGACCGTTAGCTAGCAGGAACTGCGCGCAACGCCACCGGTATTGCACTCATGACCGGAATACCCGTAATGGGGTCATAACCACTTTGCAGGTCAATGAGAGCGCCAGTTGTTGAACCCACCACCGACAAATCGTTGGGCGTATCAGGCAACCCACCCCAGGCATGCGCCAAAGACACCATGCCTCGGCGCACATCGTCGGCCGATTTCACGACTGCCTTAATGGAACCCTTCGGTGAAGCAACTTCAATAGTGTCGCCATCGGCAATGCCCAGTTCAGCAAGGTCTAATGAGTTCACGTGTGCGAAGTTGGTGCCTTCGCGCGAGCGCAGTTTCTCTACTTCACGACCCGAAGAGTTGAACACGCTCTTCAGACGCCGTGTGGTCATACGGAACGTGTGCACCTCGGGGTCGAAACCATGAATGACCGCACCAGACGATGACTCATGAAATACGTCGTTCATCTCTTCAGCAATGCCTGCAGGAACCATTTCTAACCGCGCCTGGCTTGTTGGGTCTGCTGGCTGAACAGTGGTGATGTACTCAGGGAAAAGATGGCCACCCACGTGTTTGCGCAATTCCGTTAGTGGCAACTTTGCCTTGGCATAAATGAGGTCGAGCACATCGTCACCCGTGAGTTGCATACCTGGCGTAATATCTCCGCCTGGCATCTTGATGGTGATACCGAGTCGCGCCGCAACCTCGGTATACACCTGCCACTCTTGGCGAATATCGCCACGCATTTCCAAAACAGCAGGCGTGTAATGCTGATACGGCTGATCGAACCAACGGTCGATAGTTGTTGGCACATCGGGTCGTTCCAAACTCAACGTACTTGCAATGACGTAATGGGCAAGTTGCGCAGACGGCGACACATGCACATCCATGAGTACATGCAAGTCGAGAGCACGCAGTGCTTCCACTGTGGTGCGTTGGTCTGGCCACGACACCACTGGGTTTCCACCCAAGGTGAAGAGAGCACGAATTTGCCCTTCGCCTTCTAACAAAATTTCTTCGGCAAGCGTTGATGTAGCTGCTTGTCCACGCTGCATATAAATGTCGCGCATTCGCGACTTCGAGCCCTTTGTGAGCATCTCTGGCTTTGGTGGAATCACACCTGCTCGTATTTGCCCAGGAGGGGTCATGAGACCACCTGGGTTGTACATCGTTTCGCCTTCACGGTTGTAGCGGCCACACAACGAGTTCAATGCCAACACCAAATGCTCGGTGAGCGATGAGTGCGGTGCCATGTCGGGCCCGGTGCCGGTGGTGACTGCCCCACGCGGTCCTTCTGCAAACTTTTGAGCAGCAGTAACAATGAGTGCTTGTTCCACGCCTGCTCGCTGGCTGACGTAGTCGAGTGTGAATGGGTCGACTGCAATGCGCAGTTCATCGAGACCATTTACATAACGGCCACAGAAATCTTTGTCATATGAATCGGTCGCAAGAATTTGACGAATAATGCCGGCGAGCAACGTGGGGTCTTCTCCTGCACGCACTGGCAAATACAAATCGGCGTAATGCGCCACCTCTGTAAACCGAGGGTCAATAACAATGAGATACAAACCACGTTCTTTTGCCTGACGCAAACGTACGAGCGGGTTAAACCCAGGAATGCCACCTGGGTATCCAAATGTGCTCACCAATGTATTACACCCAATGACCATGGCTACGTCGGCAGTTTCAAAACCTTGAACACCCGCAGCCCATGCTCCGTGACGCAACGGCGCAATTGCCTTGCCTGGTTGGTCGATAGACGACGAAGTGTAAAAACTCTCTGAGCCAATTGCATTGTGGAATGCCGCAGCAATGGGAAGGCCGGTTGCATTTTGATACGCAGCAGTTCCGCAATAAGTGGCGATGGAACGTGGTCCGTACTTTTCTAAAATGCCTGCCACCTTGTCGGCAATTTCGTCGAAAGCAATGTTGGTATCGATGGGGTTCAGCACATCGCCTGTGCGCTTTAAGCTGGCACGCAATCGACCAGGGTGCTCATGTTGGCCACCCAAGTTGCGACCTTTCACACACGTGTAGCCCTCGTACATGGGGTCGTCTTGCACACCATGAACACCAAGCACCGCATTGCTCACGGTGTCAACATCAACGTCGATGGCACAACCTGCGTGACAGAACCGACAAAAAGTACGTCGTGTTTCGATGCTCATGTTTCCCCCTTGGCAATTTCACTGCGTGAGTAAACACTAGGCGATTTACTTTGGCGAGTTTTCCTCGAGACCCATGCCCAAGACAATGTCTTCGTAGTCAATGGTCCATAACCGCCCCGAGTTCACAGAATCGGCTTCGTAACAGCGCCAGCCCAAGCGCCTTTGTACTTCCGGGCTGAACTTCCGCACAATCTCCCAAGGGTTTGCAATAGGAAGAGCTTCTTCAGGCGTGAGCCAACCCACCACATGCGACACATGCATTCCCATACGCCAGTTATCAACGGAGGTATTTGCTCCACCACCATGCAACGCACGACCGGCATAGAGAAGTCCGCTGCCTGGTGCCATTTCCGCTTGTACCACCAGATGCTCGCACGACCGATCGGAGAAGTCTGGCCATAGGTGGCTTCCTGGCACCACGTTGGTGGCACCATTTTCTGTGGTGAACTCTCCGAGTGCAAGCATCCAACTGACGGTGACCTCAGGTGATTCTGGAGTTTCGAAAAACGGCCAGTTGTTCACATCGCGATGCAATACTTGTGCATTTTCTCCGGGGCCAATGACCATCATTTGTGCCGAGTTCAACCACCAGTCAACTGCGTTGTCCAAAAGAAGCTCATTACTAATTGCCGTCATGAGTGGGTGTGTGAGCACTTCAATGAATGCTGGGCTGCGTTCTGCAAGTCGCCCAAAACGTTTTGTATTGGTTCCCCAAAACTTCTCGACAATGGGGTCGCCGCTGCGTGTGCCCGCATGCATGTTTTGAGTAACAGAGTCGAGATCGTTGCGCAATCGTTGCACGAGGTCACTTGACAAAAGGTTTTCCACAATGACGGCGCCATCGCGCTCCATGATTGCCAAGATCTCACCAATCGGCGCGGTGGACTCCACCGTTACTAATGCACTCATGGCTCTCAACAATCACTGGGGAGTGGTCACCGTAACAGGGGAAATAAACAAAAAACCCCCGGCATCAGCCGAGGGTTTTTTGACTAGAGCGAAAAGTGAATTAGCCGAGAAGAATCTCTGACAAGATCCACAACACGAGCCACAACACACCACCGGTGATGAGGGCGTTTTTGTGACTTTCATATGGCCAGAGCAACTTGTTCGTTGCTGCAGTGCCGCCCAAAAGGCCAAGTGCATTGATTTGCAAAATAGCCACAATGACTATTGCGATAATGAAGAAGGTCCATGCATTGCCACTGGTGGCACCCGCAAATGCACCGCTGTAGAAGTGCGCTGCCCCCACCATGAAGAACAACATGGAGAACGAGAAAATGAAGTTCTGACGTGAAGCAAGAAGAGCCTTACGACCTGCACCTGGGGCACCTGGGTTGGCTTCGCCACCGGCAAGCACATTTGCTGCGTTAGCAAGAACAATTTTTTGGTTCTTCCAAATAATCATCCACACGTTGGCGGCCATGAGAATACCGAGCACCATTCCGATGCTGATAGCTACGTTGTGCCCAATTCCTAGACCGGAATCGCTGGTCATGAAGTCCTTGAAGTAGTTCTTCACCAGACCGGTAATAAGAATTCCGGTGACCAAAGTGGCAATAGCTGCCCAACGGAACCACCACAAAGCGCGACGAGCCACTTTGTCGATAGCGATGTTGCGAGCCTTGCCCTCATCGCCAAATGCAGCAAAGGCTGGCACCTGAACGAGGTTGAAGTAATAAAGCAAACCGATCCAGCAAATGCCGGCCACGATGTGCAGGTAGCGGAAGCCAAAGTTTCCGAGGTAGTCGCGAGTCAGCAACTCCATTTTGTATGCCCCTTTGTGTCGTTCAGAAAATCTGAAAAAGATAACAACTGAAACGTACCACCCTTCATTGCCGAAGGCGGGTAACGTAAGGGCGCCATGGCACATGAATTCATATACACCTGCTACAAACTGGCCCGGTTTTACCCACCAGACCGCACCATTTTGGAAAATATCTCCCTGTCCTTCTACCCTGGCGCCAAAATTGGCGTCATTGGCTCAAACGGCAGTGGTAAGTCCAGCCTTTTGCGCATCATGGCGGGCATGGACGACGAGTACACCGGCGAAGCTCGCCTGACACCAGGCTTCAGCGTTGGCATGCTTGAACAAGAACCCCGGCTTGACCCCACCAAAGACGTTCTCGGCAACGTCATGGACGGAGTTGCCCCCATTCGCGACATGTTGACGCGCTACGACGAGGTCATGGCCATGTGGGCCGACCCCGATGCTGACTACGAAAAAGTAGGCGCGCTGCAGGCCGACCTTGAAAACAAAATTGCCGCTGCCGATGCATGGAGCCTCGATCGCAATGTTGAAATTGCTATGGACGCTTTGCGCTGCCCGGCGAACGACGCCGACGTCACCACACTCTCTGGTGGTGAAGCACGCCGCGTTGCGTTATGTCGACTCTTGCTCAGCCATCCCGACTTGTTGTTGCTCGATGAGCCCACCAACCACCTCGACGCCGAGAGCGTGTTGTGGCTTGAACGCTTCCTTCAGGAGTATTCGGGCACTGTTGTGGCAATTACCCACGACCGTTACTTCCTCGACAATGTGGCGAAATGGATTTTGGAGCTCGACCGCGGTCGTGGCTTCCCCTTCGAGGGCAACTACTCCAGCTGGCTTGAACAAAAACAACAGCGCCTCATGCAAGAAGACAAGGCAAATGAAACTCGTGCTCGTTCACTGCAACGCGAACTTGAATGGGTCAAGATGTCTCCAAAGGCACGCCAAGCCAAGGGCAAAGCGCGCTTGTCTGCATACGAAAAGTTGCACGCTGAAGCACAAGCTGCCGAAAGCGGACCCGACCGCATGGAAATTCCTATTCCGTCCGGACCTCGCCTCGGTGACACCGTCATCGAAGTGAAAAGCCTGTCCAAAGGTTTTGGCGATCGCTTGCTCATTGACGACTTGTCGTTCACCTTGCCACCCGCTGGCATCGTCGGCATCGTTGGCCCGAACGGCGCTGGTAAAACAACTCTGTTTCGTATGCTCGCAGGTTTAGAGTCACCCGATACCGGCTCTGTCACTATTGGTGACACCGTGCAGTTGAGCTATGTCGACCAAAACCGCGACAACCTCGACGCTGCTGCCACTGTGTACGAAGAAATTACGGGCGGTGTAGAGCACATGAAGGTCGGCGGTCGTGAAATTCATGGCCGCGCATATGTGTCTAGTTTCAACTTCAAAGGAAGCGACCAGCAAAAACTTGTGGGCGATCTTTCTGGTGGAGAACGAAACCGCGTGCACCTTGCCAAGTTGTTGAAGCGTGGCGGAAACCTTCTTCTTCTCGACGAACCTACTAACGACCTCGACGTCGATACATTGCGTGCACTTGAAACCGCTCTTGAAAGTTTTCCCGGATGCGCCGTTGTCATCAGCCACGACCGTTGGTTCCTCGACCGTATTGCCACGCACGTTCTCGCCTTTGAGGGCGATAGCCAAGTGCGTTGGTTTGAAGGCAACTTCAGCGAATACGAATCGTGGCGGCGCAAAGAACTTGGCTCTTCTGCCGATACACCACATCGCATTAAGTACAAGCCCATCGCTCGCTAGGACACCATGACCAGCATCAAGATCTTCCGTTGGGCGTGCGCTGTCACTTTCGTTTGCGGCATTGCTGGCATCATCGTTTCTTCTATTGCTGGAAACAACGAGGGCTGGGTCATCAGCATTGGTCTCACCACCACTACTGCCGCCATTGTGCTCATTGTTGTTTCAACAGTGACAGCGAAAGAGCGCATTCATGCATTCAACGAAGTGGAAGCTGAATACCTTGAAGCAAAAATAGATGAACAGGTAAAAAAAGGTGCTTCAGAAGAAGAACTTCGCGACATTGTGCGCCGCGCCATTGCTTTAGGGCAACGCTCCGCATGACCACCGACGTTGAACTCACACAAGAGCTCATACTCGATGATCATTTGCTGGCCGCTGCACTTGCACGTGCCGCTGGGCGACTACTTCAAGAATTGCGCACCACTCTTTTTGCGCAAGGTTCAACAAAGTGGCACATTAAAGACACGGGTGACGAAGCTGGCCATCGCTTTCTCATGGATGCACTCGCTCATCATCGCCCGAACGATGCCGTGTTATCCGAGGAAGGCGCCGACAACAACAAGCGCCTCAGCGCCAACCGAGTTTGGATTATTGACCCACTCGACGGCACCAATGAATACAGCGAAGAAGGCCGCGGCGACTGGGCTATTCATGTTGCCCTGTGGGAGAACGGCGAACTCACTGCAGGTGCAGTTGCCTTACCTGTTCTTGGCATCACGCTCAGCACCGACCCTGCAACGAAGCCTGTGCTTCCCGCTCCCCTTGCACGCAAACCTCGCCTCATTACTTCGCGTAATCGCGCACCCTATTCAGCACATCTTGTAGCTAATGCAATTGATTGCGACGCCATTCGCATGGGCTCTGCAGGTGCGAAAGCAATGGCAGTTGTACTTGGCGAAGCCGATATTTATGTACACGACGGCGGAATGCACCAATGGGACTCTGCAGCGCCCGTGGCCGTTGCTCGCGCGGCAGGGCTCCACACGTCTCGCATTGATGGTTCGCCTTTTGTTTACAACCAACGCGAGACATGGCTACCCGACCTCATTATTTGCCGACCAGAATTCGTTGAGCCGGTCATGAAGGCCCTGTGGAGCGACGACTAAGTCACCCCTTCAATATTGCTTGCGTGTGTTCACCTAAATATGGAACTGGGCCTGGGCGAAATTCGTAGTCTTCGAAATCAACTGGGCTATTCACTGCTTCAAATGGTTCTTCACCATCACGTGGAGACATAGAAACAAACCCGCCAGCAGCACGTGCCTGTGGGTCAAGAATAACGTCGACTATGGAGTTCACGGGCGCCCACCAGACATCGTGCTCATCGAACAATGCTGTCCATTCATTCAGTGGTTTCGTAGCAAAAAATGCATCGAGCAGCGCAATAAGTTCTACGTTGTTCTGCAAACGCAGTTGAGTTGTTTTGAATTTGTCGACCAGCAACTCATCGGAGTTGATGGTGGCCAATAATGCTGGCCAATGCCGATGTGCTTCAAGACCAAGCAACCAGAAACCCTTGCCATCACCAGCCACATAACTATTAATGAGCGGCGCACGGCTATTGCTGCGTGAACGCGTGCTTTCCCGTTTGCCGAACCGCAATTGAACACCAATGTCCCATGCGATGTTGTACATGCCATTGCGCAACAAACTTGTTGACACCATTCGCCCTTGGCCCGTGCGTTGCGCATCGAAGAGCGCTGCAGTAACCCCCGCGACAAGCGACATACCCGTGACGTGGTCGCCGTGTCCACTACGTAACGTTGCCAGTGTCTCGCCAGGCGGAACCAAACTATGTGCAGCACCTGAACGTGCCCAATAGCCACCCAGGTCGTAACCCGGGCGATGCGCATCGGGACCTTCTAAACCAAAACCAGAAATAATGCCGTACACCAACTTTGGAAATTTTTGTCGCAGAGTTGGTGGGTCAATTCCCAAACGTTGCAGTGCAGCAAAGCGCAAGTTGGTAATGAAAACATCGGCCGTCTCCAACAAAGTCATCATCTGAGTCATTCCCTCTTCCGACCGCAAGTTGATAACTACCGATTTCTTGCCGCGGTTATCAATTTCAAAAGGCGGAACAGCCGTTTGCTCTTTCACGCCAATTGCTCCAAAAACATTGCGCTGCGGGTCACCGTCGGGTGATTCAACCTTCACAACGTCGGCACCCCAGTCGGCAAGAACCCCGCCGCATGCCGGCCCAGCAACCCAAATTCCAAGTTCGACAACTTTGACTCCGGTCAGTGGCCCTGGTCTCATCTTTATCCCCTATTCGCCGATGTGATCTATTGCATCATGTCACTCTTCACACTTTAATTCTCACTTGAATAGGCGCACCCGTTACACACGGGGCAAACTAGGTGCGTGACACGACCTGATGATTGTTCTTGGGGTGCTTTTAGTGATGAAGCACCGTGGGTATTGAGTGAAGACAACCTTGCATGGGCAAACGATGCAACCCAAATTCGCATTAACGTGCGCCGCGAAGTTCCCGACCTCACCACCCCGCGCCGCATTCCGCCACTTGGTCGGCTTTTCTATGTTGTATGTGTCCTTGGCGCAGCAGTGTTGCCCTGGCTGGTAAAGAAAAAGTTCAAGAGATATTCGAGCGCCAAAGACAGCAATGCGGCAATATCGCTCCGTCTGCGCAAAGCGGTAGAGACACTCGGTCCGACCTACATCAAACTTGGGCAAATTATTTCGAGTGGTGAAGGTCTTTTCCCTGGAGAACTTGTAGAAGAATTCAAACGTTGTCGCGACCAAGTTCCTGCAGAACCATTTGACACTGTGCGACTCACCATTGAACAAGATATGGGGTGTCGCCTCAACGACGTCTTCCTTCATATCGACACCACACCACTTGCCGCAGCATCAATTGCGCAAGTTCATGCAGCAACTCTCACCACAGGCGAGTCAGTAGTTGTAAAAGTTCAACGGCCCAATATTGGCAAACTCGTTCGTAAAGATCTGCGCGTCATGGCATGGCTTGCACCATTCCTCATTGGCCGCATCAAAATTGCTGCCCTCGCTAACCCTCCTGCACTCGTCGAGCTTTTTGCTGAAACCATTGTGGAAGAACTCGACTTCCGTATGGAGGCAGCAAACATGGTCGATGTGTCGCGCATGCTGCATCGCCTCAACCAAACGGGATACATCGTTCCGAGACCACACCCCTCGCTCGTATCGCGGCGCATCTTGATTATGGAGCGGCTATACGGCTTCAACTTCGACGACGTCGAAGGCATGAAGGCAGCCGGTCTAGACACCGAGGCCATTATTCGTACAGGCATGATCGCCTTCATGGAAGGCGCAATGATTGAGGGCATCTTCCACGGCGACCTTCATGGCGGCAATCTCTTCGTGCTCTCCGATGGCAGAACCGCATTGCTCGACTTCGGCATTGTTGGTCGGCTTTCCCCCGCCCGACGTGTTGCTTTTTTGCGCATGCTGCTTGGGGCCACCACTAACGACGTGAAAAGCCAAGTAGAAGCACTACGAGATCTTGGCGCACTCCCCCTCGATGTTGATGTTGCCCAAGTCATTACCGATTTACGTCTCGACCAAGTGGCCATTGACCCAACTTCATTGTCTGGCGAAGATTTGGTAAAAGAAGTGCAACGCATTGTGAAGGCACTTTTGGGTTATGGGGCCAGCATGCCAAAAGAACTCATGTTGTATGTGAAGAACATGGTCTTCCTTGACGGTGCAATTTCGCGGCTTGCCCCCGACCTCGACATCCTTGCCGAAGTCGCAAATATCTCAATGCTTTTTGCTGAACGTCATGGCGAACAAATTGGCCGCGACCTCGGAATCAATGCACAAAATATTGAACTGAATCTCGACAGCGTGAAGGCAGGTTTCGGCCTTGATTCGAGCGTGAATCGTCTGACCTACCGCGAGTTACAACAACGCAGAGAACTTATTAACAAGCGCATGCGAGACCACGTACGCAAGTAGTTGATTTACAGCACCACAACAGGTGTGCCAATTTTGCCAAATGACCACAGGAATTCAGCATCAAGTTTTGCTTGGCGCTGACAGCCACCAGAAAGTCTCGTTCCTAATTCTTCTTCTGTCTGATACACGGTGTTGTCGCTGCGATGCACTGGTATCTGGTGAAAGCCAATTGCGCCAATTTCTGTTTTCAACCACCGCACCATTTTTTTCAAGAAGGCACGGCCATTCCAAGCCGTTGTAATTTCTGAGCGGCTGTATATCTGATGTGTACCAGCTGTTTCATTGTTGTACTTACTGCCCGACACCAACCACGAACGAATGATGTTCTCATTTTTATCAACCGCCCACACACGTTGACCTGCCCGCTCAAAAACCAAACGTCGTCCAGAGCCAGAGTTCGCTGGCAGCACAGGAGCAGATGCTCCCGTTGAGGCGACCGACGACAACAAGAACCCGAGTGAATCCTTCGCCCCCTTTGCCGGCGCAGGCGTACGCACCACAAGCAAATTTTCATCGGGCCAAATACCAAGAACCAAAGCGGTTTCGCGTCCAGCAATGCCATCAACGAAAAGATCCTTCTTCGTTTGCAACGCAGTGACCGCTACTTGGGTTGCCACATCGTAGGTACCGGTCACTTTTTCGAGATAGTTATTTTTCACGAGCGCTTGCTGCAAACACACCACGTTTTTTCCTGAGGTACCGGGGCGCAATGCTTTCATAGGAATAGTGCATGGCTCGGCGCTTGCGGGGTCTTCGCCAATAAGGTCAACCTCTGCAATGGTGGTACTTGCCCCCACAATTGTGGTGCTGGTTGTTGCCACCGATGTTGTTGGGGCACTCACGGTTTCGTTGCGCACAGCATCGACGCCAACGTAGAACACGCCCGACAACACAATGACGGCTAAGAGCAGAAGTTGTTTGCGGTTGGCTTGTGAGTTCATAAGTGATTTTCCGACCTAAAGACACTCTCAATGTATCGCCACGGGCATTACGCGCCATGCCCTTCGCCCTGCCACACTAGAGAGGTGCGTTTACTTATCGCTCGCTGCAGTGTTCATTATGTTGGCCGCCTGGAATCGCGCCTCGATGAGGCAACGCGCCTCATTATGGTGAAAGCCGATGGGTGTGTTGCTATTCACGCCGACGGCGGAGCCTACAAACCCCTCAACTGGATGAATTCCCCTAATACCTTGCAGGAAAATGAAGGCGAGTGGATTGTTGCTAACCCCAAGGGCGAAACCATCACCATTACCTTGCATGAAATTTTTCTCGACACCCACCATCATCTTGGCGAAGACCCTGGGCTCTCTAAAGACGGCGTGGAAGCACACTTGCAAGAACTTCTTGCGGCGATGCCAGAGACCATTGAAGAGGGT